>CBRAFF010000147.1:0-5041 GCA_967755155.1 uncultured bacterium | reverse complement strand
AGCCGGAGTTGGCCTTCCCCGAGATGCGCGCCGCGCTGGCGCGCCTGGGATTCAAGTCCACGCTGGAGTATCTGGAGGCGATGTGCGAGCGGGTGCTGCGCGAGACTTCCCTGCTGCCGCACGCCAATCCCGGCCTGATGAGCGCGGCCTGGGTGCGAAGGCTGGCAAAGTGGTCACCCAGCCTGGGGCTGATGCTCGAGACGACCAGCGCGGCGCTGCTGGCGCGCGGCGCGGCGCACGACGGCGCGCCGGATAAAGTCCCGGCGCGCAGGCTCGCCACCGTCGAGCACGCCGGCCGGCAGCGGATTCCCTTCACCACCGGACTGCTGGTCGGGATCGGAGAGACGCCGGAAGACCGCGTGGAGACGCTGTTCGCCATCCGCGAGCTGCAGCGCCGGTACGGGCACATCCAGGAAGTCATCGTGCAGAATTTCCGCGCCAAGCCCGGCATCCCCATGAGCGCGCATCCCCAGCCCTCGCGCGGCGAGATGTTGCGCACGGTGGCGGTGGCGCGGCTGGTGCTGGGAGACATGAACCTGCAAGCGCCGCCCAATCTGACCGAGCGCTACGAGGAGTTGATCGAGGCGGGCATCAACGATTGGGGCGGCGTCAGCCCGCTGACGCCCGACTACATCAATCCCGAAGCGCCGTGGCCGCACCTGGCCGAGCTCGAGCGCCGGACGCGCGCGGCGGGGCAGCAACTGAAGCCGCGCTTGACCGTGTATCCGGAATTCCTGGCGTCGGTGGCGGAGCGCGGCGGGCTGCTGGCGGAACGAGTGCTGGCGGCGGCGGATGGCGAAGGCTATCTGCGGAGGGCAGCGTGATCGTCGTACTCACCGGCGGGACGGGCGGCGCAAAGTTCGTCCAGGGCCTGAAGCAGGTCGCGCCGGCGCGCGAGCTCGCGTACATCGTCAACACGGGAGACGACCTGCACTGGTGGGGACTGCACGTCTCGCCCGACGTGGATTCCATCACCTATGCCCTCGCCGGGCTGCTGAGCCGCGAGCGTGGCTGGGGCGTGGAGGGCGATACCTTCCAGTGTCTGGAAGCCATGCGGCGGCTGGGCGCGCCCGGGTGGTTCCAGCTGGGCGACCGCGACCTGGCGCTGCACATCTCGCGCACCGAGAAGCTGGCAGCGGCAAAAACGCTGAGTCAGGCCACGGCTGAGATTGCGCGCGGGATGGGCATCGAGTCGCGCATCCTGCCCATGACGGACGACCGAGTGGAAACGCGGGTGAAAACCTCGGCGGGCGAGTTGAGCTTCCAGGAATACTTCGTGCGCGAGCGCTATCAGGTGGCGGTCGAGGGTGTGCGCTTCGAGGGCGCGGAGCAGGCACGTCCGGCGCCGGGCGTGGTGGAAGCGATCAGCCGGGCTGAGTGTGTGTTGATCGCGCCGAGCAATCCCGTGACCAGCATCGGACCCATCCTGGCAGTCCCAGGGATCCGCGAGGCGTTGCGCGAGACGCCGGCGCGGGTGGCGGCCGTCAGCCCTATCGTCGGCGGCGCTGCGGTCTCGGGCCCGGCGGGAGAGTTGATGCGGACGCAAGGCCTGGCCGTTTCCGCCACAGGCGTGGCGCAGGCGTACGCCGACTTCCTCGACGTGCTCATCGCGGACGAGCGCGACGCGGCGGAGAGACCCGCGGTCGAAAAGCTGGGCGTGGAGTTGCGCACGGCGCGCACAGTGATGAAGTCGGATGCGGACAAGGCAGGCCTGGCCTGGGCGGCACTGGAGATCGTGAGGAGCCAGGCGGCGGTGGCGCGATGATCGTGATCCCGGTGAAGAACCTGGCCAACGCCAAGCAAAGGCTGGCGCCCGCGCTCGAGCAGGAGGAGCGCACGGCGCTGGCGACCGCCATGCTGAAGGACGTCTTCGAAGCGGTGGCGTCGTGGGCGCGGCGGCCGCAGGTGGCGGTAGTCACCGGCGACGCCGAGGCGCGCTCCCTGGCGCGGCAGTGCGGCTTCGAGCTGCTTGACGATCCGGACGGGGCGGGCGAGAGCGCCGCGGTCGAACACGCGACCCGCGCGCTCGAGGCGCAGGGCGCCACCAGCCTGCTGGTCATCCCCGGCGACATCCCGCTGGTCACCGCCCAGGAGCTCGAAGCGATCTACGCCGCGGCGCCGCCGGCGGGCGCGGTGCTGGTCCCCTCGCACGACGGGCGCGGGACGAACGCAGCGCTGCGCACGCCGGCTTCGCTCTTCCCGCTGCGCTTCGGCAATGACAGCTTCCTGCCGCATCGCGCGGCGGCCGCAGCCACCGGGTTGCCGCTGGTGGTGCTCACGCTTCCGGGGATCGGGCTGGACGTGGACACGCCGCAGGACCTGGCCGCGCTGGTGGCGGCGCCGGGCGAGCGCCGGTCGCAGCGCCTGGCGCGGGAGTGGAAGCTCGACGAGCGCCTGGCGGCGGCGCGCGAGTGAGGCCATGGGCGAGCTGCGAATCATCCCGGTGCGCGGCATGGGCGAGATACGCGCCGGAGATTCGCTCGCGGAAAAGATTCTCGCCGCCCTCCGCCGGCAGAAGCTGCGCCTCGCGGCAGGAGACATTCTGATCGTGACGCACAAAGTCGTCTCGAAGGCCGAGGGGCGCGTGGTGCGGCTGCGCGGCGTAAAGCCCTCGCGGCCGGCCGAGCGTTGGGCGCGGCGCTACGGCCTCGACGCCCGAGTGGTGGAGCTGGCGTTGCGGGAGAGCCGGCGCGTGGTCCGCATGCAACACGGCGTGCTGATCACGGAGACAGCGCACGGTTTGGTCTGCGCCAACAGCGGCGTGGATGTCTCGAACGTGGACGGCGGGAAGAGCGCGGTGCTGCTCCCCGAGAATCCCGATGCCTCGGCGGCGCGGTTGCGCGCCGAGCTGAAGAAAGAAACGGGCCGCGAGGTCCCGGTGATCATCACCGACAGCTTCGGGCGTCCCTGGCGCGAAGGGCTGTGCCAGGTGGCCATCGGAGTTGCGGGCATGAAGGCGACGCGCGACTTCCGCGGGCGCAGCGATCCCCACGGATACAAGCTGCGGGTGACCGACGAAGCCGTGGCCGACGAGCTGGCGGCGCTGGGCGCGCTCTCGGGCCACAAGCTCTCGCGCACTCCGGTGTGCATCGTGCGCGGCTTTCGCTATCCCCGCGGCCAGGGGCGCGCGCGCGACCTGGTGCGCCCGGCGAAACAGGACCTGTTCCGATAGAGATGGGAGCGACACAACCCCAACTCGAAGACTTCCCCGCCCTGAGCTGGCGGGATGTGGGAGGCGAAGCCGCGCCAGCGATGCGGGCGGCGCTCGAGAACGCCCTGGCGCGCCGGGATGGCGGCGCGCTCACGCGCGAAGAGTGCCTGCGGCTGGCCTCCGCCGAAGGCGCGGACCTCATCGCGCTGCTGGTGGCGGCCAACGAACTGCGCAAGGCGCTGGTAGGCGACGTGGTGACTTACGTGGTCAACCGCAACATCAACTTCACCAACGTCTGCTTCGTGGGATGTAAGTTCTGCGCCTTCAGCCGCGGGCCGCGTGAGGCGGACGCCTACTTCCGCAGTTTCGAAGAAGTCGCCCGGAAGACGGTGGAGGCGCGGGCGCGGGGCGCAAGCGAGGTCTGCATCCAGGGCGGGCTGCCGCACGGCCTGCCTCCTTATTACTATCGCGACCTGCTGCGCGCGGTGAAGCGCGCCGTGCCCGGCATCCACATCCACGCTTTCTCGCCCATGGAGATCGTCTATGGCGTGGAGCTCACCGGGATGCCGCTGGCCGACTACCTCCAGATGCTCAAGGACAACGGCCTGGACACGCTGCCGGGAACGGCGGCGGAGATCTTGGACGACGAAGTGCGGCAGGTGCTCTCGCGCAACAAGCTGTCGACCGCCCGGTGGCGGGAGGTCATCACCACCGCGCACCGGCTGGGCATCCACACCACTTCGACCCTGATGTACGGCCACCTAGAGACGCCCGCGCACTGGGTGAACCAGTTGCTGCTCTTCCGCGAGATCCAGGCCGAGACCGGCGGCTTCACCGAGTTCGTGCCGCTGGGATTCGTCCACCAGAACACGCTGCTCTACCAGCAGGGGCTGGCGCGGCCGGGGCCCACGCTCGCCGAGCACCTGAAGATGCACGCGCTGGCGCGCGTGATGCTCGCCGGCTCCATCCCCAACGTCCAGGTCTCGTGGGTGAAGCTGGGGCGACGGATCTCGCAATTGTGCATGCAAGCGGGCGCGAACGATTACGGCGGCACGCTGATGGAGGAGAACATCTCGCGGCTGGCGGGCGCGACCGCCGGCGAGTACCTGAGCCCGGAAGAGTTCCAGGCGCGCATCGTTGAGTTGGGACGCATCCCGGCGGAACGCAACACCACGTACACCAAGCTGCGCTCTCCCCTTAGCACGCCCGAGCCGTTACAATACGCGGCTCGAAGCGAGGAGAGCGCATGAAGCGCGTGATTGCCATCGTGGGCGGCACGGGGCCGGCGGGGTCGGGACTGGCGCAGCGCTGGGCGCGCGCGGGCGAGCACGTGGTCATCGGCTCGCGCGACGCCCAACGGGCGCAGGAAGTGGCGGCCACGATCTCGAAGAACACCGGCGGCAAAGGGAAAGTCGAAGGCGCGGAGAACGCGGCGGCGGTGGCGCTGGGCGACGTGGTGGTGCTGGCCATCCCCTTCCCCGGACACGCGGCGCTCATCAAAAAGCTGCGTCCGGCGATCCGCAAGGACGCGGTGGTGATCGACGTGACCGTGCCGCTGGCCAGCGATGTCGGCGGCCACTCGACGCGCACTCTGGGTGTGTGGCAGGGCTCGGCGGCGCAGCAGGCGGCGGAGATGCTGCCGGGAATCGCGGTGGCGGCAGCCTTCCAGAACGTGGCCGCGGGAGTGCTCGCCGGCGACGCGCCGGTAGAGTGCGACGTCATCGTCTGCACCGACGACCCGCGGGCCCGCGAGGTCGCCTCGGAGCTGGCGGCGAAGATCCCCGGCGTCCACGCCGTGGACGGCGGACGGCTGGAGAACGCGCGCATCGTGGAACAACTCACCGCCCTCCTCATCACCATCAACAAGCGCCACAAGTCGCACAGCGCGGG
>CBRAFF010000146.1:0-5048 GCA_967755155.1 uncultured bacterium | reverse complement strand
AAGGACACGAAGGAGACACGAAGGATCGAGGGGAGAATGCTCTAGGAGCGCTCGGTGTCCTGCTCGGGATCGGCGGGAACGACTTCGCCGTGCGCCCGCCCGGCGCCGAGGTCGAGCGGCAGCGAGCCCTCGGCAGCCACCAGTTCCGGCTCCAGATATTTTTCCGGCGGGGCCACCGGCCACATGGCGGTGACGGCGGCGATGGCGTACATGGTTCCCACCACGAAGAATCCGACGGAAAGCGCCACCTTGTGCGCCGCCACGCCCACCAGGTAGCCGAAGGCCACCTGCATCAGGGTCCCGGCGAAGTAGAAGATGTTCTGCACGCGTCCCATGAAGTGCTTGGGGACGATCTCCATCATGGTGCTGGAGATGGCGATGCCGCCCACGCCGCGCGCCGAGCCCATCACGGCGTAGATGGCCACCGCGACGGCCAGCCAGTGGGAGAAGGGAAGCAGGAACTGGCTGAGGGCGAGCAGCGCCATGGAAAAGCCCACCGAGTGCCGCGCCCCGGCGTTGCGTATGACCTGGGGCGAGTACAGCACGCTGAGGAAGGCGCCCAGGCCCCAGCCGGCGTTGAGCCACCCGAAGCCGACGGCGCCGGAGTGCAGGATGCGGTCGGAAAGCGGCGCGGTGATGACCCCCTGGGTGAGCATGGCGCCGATGAAGAGCGCCCAACTTGTTCCCAGCAGCACCACGTAGGGTTTCCCCTTCAGGAAGGCGATGCCTTCGCGCAGTTCGTGAACGTAGCGGCCGACCATGCCCGCAGGCCGGGGGCCGGCCTCCGGCGGCTTCACCACGTGGCGGCCGCGGCGCACGAACAGGTAACAGAGGAAGGAGGCTCCATAGGTGGCGCAGTCGATGAGCAGCACGCCGCCCAGTCCAATGTGGTCGTAGACGAAGCCGACGAGCGCGCCGGCCATCAGCCATCCGCCCTGGATGCCGGCCAAGAGGAAGGTGTTGGAGTGGACGAACTCTGATTCCGGCGTCATCTCCTGGATGAGGGCGGTGATGGTAGGCCAGAACATCCAGAAGCCGGCGGCCACCAGCATGCTCATCAGGTAGAGCTGCCAGGTATGGACGGGGCCGCGCAGGGCCAGCACAGCCACCACCAGCACTACCGCGCCCCGGCCCAGGTCGAGCAGCATCACCAGGTGGCGGCGGTCCTCGCGATCGATGATGACCCCGGTGAAGGGCAGCATGAGCATGCCGGGAAGCGTGGTGAGCACCACCAGGATGCCCAGGTCGACCTCCGAGTGGGTCTTTTGCAGGATGGACCAGGTGACGGCGGCGGAGTTCATGCCGCTGCCCAGCATGGAGATGAGGTTGGCGGCGAAAATGAAGCGCAGCGGCCGGTGGCGGAGGATGTTGCGCATTCGCTTTACTGTAGAGCAAGAATCGCAGCGCGCCAATGCGCGGGCGGGGCAAGGCCGGAGAAAAATTTATCGGCGGGGAAAATGCCAAACGGCCCCATAATGGCGGAGCAGGCTCCCGTCCAACGGGAGGTGGGAAGCTGCGCGTCTCAGCGACTCGAGTCCTGCAAGTGGCGGCTGGGTTGGGTTGTGCCGCGGCCCTGTGGGCCGGCACGCCGAGCGCGGACGCTCCCGGCTCCATCTCCACCGCCTACCTGCGCAACCAACTGGTCCGCTTCCACCTGGCGCCGCTCGAACGCGGGCAGCAGCCGTTCTCCATCGGTCCGTGGCGGTTCGGAGCCCGCATCCCAGACCGCAAGCCGCGCGACCATCGGCTGAACCTCTACCTGGTGGCCCCCGGGACCCAGCACCAGGCCGAGGGCTTCGCGGAATTCGACCACAATGACGTCATCAACGACCTGCCGCGCGAAGGCGTGGTGGCGGAGTGGGACGTCTACTGGGCCATCGTGCTCGACCCGGGGCTGCGCGAAGAGTTGCGCGACGAGCACGATCTGATCGTCGAGGCCCAGCAGGCCTTCGTTCCCGGCGACCTGTTCGAATTCCAGGACGTCCCCGGGGCGGCCTTCCTGCGGGCTTTTCTCGCCATCGATTCGCTCGACGGCCTGGCTCCCTACCGGCTGCAGGACGGGCGGCTGCCGCGAGTGATCATCGTGCCCGCAGGGTTTGCCATCCGGGCCAGCGCCGGGGAGCCGGTGGGCCCGGAGGCCGAGGCTCCCGCCGCGGCCAGAAAATAGCCTCGACCCTCCTTGCGCAGCCCCGCGTCCGGGCGATAGGATGCGCCGGGCGAGGATTCCACCCTCCTGCCCGATGCCGAGGTGTGCCATGAGGTCCAGGACCGTCCTGCTGGCGCCGGTGATTGCCCTGCTGCTGGCGCTTCCCGCCGCCGGCCAGGTGCGCAAGATCGTGATCCCCGCCGGTTCGCCCGAGGACCAGGCGCTGCAGGCCATCACCAACGAGGAGGACGCGCAGAAGCGCATCGCGCTCTATGGAGGATTCCTGAGCCAGTTCTCTTCCAATCCCGCGGCGGTGGCGTACGCCAACTGGCAGCTTTCGCAACTCCACCTGGCCGCGGGCAACACCGCCCTGGCCCTGGAGACCGGCGAGAAGGCGGTCGAGGCCATGCCCGACAACCTGGATGTGGTGGCGTCGCTGGTGACCGTGTTGCAGCAGAGGAAGGACCACGCCCGGGTGGTGGAGTACGCCGCCCGCGGCGGCCGGGCCTACCAGGGCATCGGGAAGCAGGCCAAGCCGGAAGGGACGAGCGACGAGGACTTCGCCGCCAACAACGTCCAGGCGCGCGAGGACGAGGCCTCCAACCACCAGTACCTGGAGGGCGCGGCCTACAACGCCATCGCGGCGGAGAGCGACGGCAGAAAGCGCATGAGCTACATCGAGCAGTACAACGCGGCCTTCCCTGAGTCGCGCTACCGGGACCAGGTGAACCAGTACGCCATGATCTCGCTGCAGCAGATGAACGACCGCGCCGGGCTGATCGCTTTCGGCGAGAAGGCGCTGGCCGCCGATCCCGACAATGTGGCCACGCTGCTGCTGCTGGCCGAGACCATGGCGGAAGACGCCAAGACGCGCGCCAAGGCCCTGCAGTACGCGCGCAAGGCGGTGGCGGGCACCAAAGGGGACGAAGGCAGCGACAACAAGCAGAAGGCGCTGCTGGCGGCCAGCGCGCACTCCGTGCTGGGGTTCGTCCTGGTGATGCAGGGCAGCTACGCCGCGGCCAGTCCCGAACTGCAAGCCGCGGCCGGCCCGCTGAAGGAGCAGGATGCCGCCGAGTCGCGCGTGGTCTATTGCCTGGGCTACAGCTACGCCAGGCTGCGGCGCTATACCGAGGCCCGCACGTACCTGACGCAGGCCACGAGTATCCCCGGCCCTTTCCAGGCGGAGGCGCGCAAGATGCTGGTGCAGGTGAACGCGTTGCGCGCCAAGGGTCAATAAGACCCAAGGAGAAACGGATGGCCACCACGACCGCGGCGGCAAAAGAATCCGCCATCGAGACCACGCGCCAGAACTTCCGCCTGGCGGCCGCCAAGCTGGGCCTGGACGCCGACATGCAGACCCTGCTGGCCACCCCCTTCCGCGAGCTGCGGGTGGAGGTGCCGGTGCGCATGGACGACGGCACCCTGAAAGTCTTCGAGGGCTTCCGGGTGCAGCACAACGGGGTGCGAGGCCCGGCCAAAGGCGGCATCCGCTACCACCCGGCGGTGAACATCGACGAGGTGCGCGCCCTGGCCGAGGCCATGACCTGGAAGACGGCGGTGGTCAACGTCCCCTTCGGCGGGGCCAAGGGCGGCGTGAACTGCGAGCCCTCGAAGATGTCGCAGAAGGAGCTGGAGCGGCTGACCCGGCGCTATACCTCGCGCATCCAGATCCTGCTGGGGCCGTACCGCGACATTCCGGCGCCCGACGTCAACACCGACGCCCAGACCATGACCTGGATCTTCGACGAGTATGGCAAGTCGCACGGCTACACCCCGGCCTGCGTCACCGGGAAGCCGGTGGAGCTGGGGGGGTCGCAGGGCCGAGAGCAGGCCACGGGCCGCGGCGTCGCCTTGATGGTGCGCGAGGTCACGCGCGACGTCTGCCTGCAACTGAAGAACCTGCGGGTGGCCGTGCAGGGCTTCGGCAACGTGGGCTCGAACGCCGCCCAGCTCATCGCCGCTCTGGGATGCCGCATCGTAGCCGTCTCGGATTCGCGCGGCGGGGTCCACAACCCGGCGGGCATCCACCTGCGGGACCTGGCGCGCCACAAGAAGGCCAGCGGGTCGGTGGCGGGCTTTCCGGGGACGGAAGCCGTCTCCAGCGAGGGCGTGCTGGAGGTGGACTGCGACGTCCTGATCCCGGCGGCGCTGGAGTGCGTGTTGAACAGCGAGAACGCCTACCGCGTCAAGGCCAAGGTGGTGGTGGAAGGCGCCAACCTGCCCACCACGCCCGCGGCCGACGCCGCCTTTGAAAAGCGCGGCATCACCGTGGTGCCGGACATCCTGGCCAACGCGGGCGGGGTCACCTGCTCCTACTTCGAATGGGCGCAGAACCTGCAGCAGATCTTCTGGGACGAGGAGTACGTCAACAAGGAACTGGAGAAGTACATGGTGCGCGCCTACCAGAGCGTGGCCGAGCGCGCCAAGAAAGAAAAGATGTCGCTGCGCACCGCGGCCTACTCGATCGCCGTGGAGCGCGTGGCCCGGGCGGAGAAGCTGAGGGGCACCTAGGCCCGGCGAGCAACCACACCTCACCGGCAACGCGGAACTCAGCACCCGATGAGCAAGCCACCCAGTGGCCGCTCCGCTGCTTGTGCGGGGAAAGGGAATCCTGATTCCCTCCGAATGGAAGTAGGCGGCTCTCCTCTGTTCCGGCTCTGATTCCTCGCCGCGTCGCCGCAACCCTCCGCTGAAGCGCTGGAAACGCCTGACAAACCAGATAGATAGCTCCGCTCCCGCAGCTCGAGAACGTGGGCCTGGGACTTTGGCCCTCCAGGTGTAAGAGCGGGGGGATGGGTGCCTTGTTCACAATGAGAGCGCACGGGCAGCAGAACACGGAGTCCCCATTCACTTCAGGGCGGGTGTCGTTGGTCCCCGGCTGGGCTGGCTCGCCCCTCCCACT
>CBRAFF010000145.1:0-5080 GCA_967755155.1 uncultured bacterium | reverse complement strand
GAGGCGTTGCGGCGGAAGATCGTAGAAGAGATGCCGGTGGCGCCGCACGACCTCAACCCCGCGGTCCACCCGCGGGTGAGCGAGATCCTGCTGAAGGCGCTGGCCAAGGCGCCGGAGGAGCGTTACAGCTCGGGCGCCGAGCTGTTGAACGACCTGGAAAACGACAAGCGCGTGGAAGTCGCGCCGCCCAAGCCCGCCGCGGCTCCGCCCTGGACTGCGGCCCGCCCGCCGGCGGCCGCCCCTCCCGCGCCAGCGCCAGTAGGTTCTCTCTCGCCCGTGCCGCCGGCACGGCCTGCGCCGCCACCGCCACCGGCGATTGCGGCTCCACCGCCCAAGCCGCGCCCGGCGGCCGCGCCTCCCATGCCTGCCGCGCCCGAAGCACCCGCGGTCGCGCAACATCCTCCTGCTCCTGTGGCCGCCCCGAAGGCTGCCTCCCCGGAACCGGCCGCGGCCAAAGTCGCTGCGCCCGCGATTCCCAAGAACCTGCTGCTATACGGGATGGGGGGAGCCATCGTGCTCCTGTTCGTCGCGGTCGGAGTTCTGTGGATGCGCCAGAAGCCGGCGCAACCGACGTCCGCGCCGGCCGCCGCAGCTTCGGCCGCTGCGACGTCCGCGGCAGCTGTTCCAACCACTCCCGCGCCTGCCTCCGCTCCGCCCTCCGGCGCCGTTCGCACCGCGAAGACAAAGCAGCCCGCCGCGGCCGCTCCCGTCGAGACTCCCGCAGCCACGGGTGGACTGAGCCTCGATTCCTCACCCCAGGGCGCGGAGGTGCAGATCGACGGCCGGCACGAGCCGGGCTGGGTCACGCCGTTCACCGCCACCGGCCTGGTCGTGGGAGGCCACACGGTCAGCTTCAGCAAGCCGGGACACACGGCCGTGAGCCGGACGGCCCAGGTCGCGGCCGGCCAGAACGCCGTCCTGGCCGTGCAGATGGCCGAGCTGGCCGCCACCATCGCGGTGAACAGCGAGCCCGCGGGCGCCACCGTGCTGCTCGATGGCCGGGACTCCGGCAAGGTCACGCCGGCGCAGCTGGTCGTGGCCAAGGGCAGCCACAAAGTTGTGGTGCGCAAACCAGGCTACCTCGAGGCCTCCGGGACGCTCGAGACCGCGCCCGGCCAGACGGCGCAGTTCAGCCCTACCCTGAAGCTGACCGGCAGCACCGAGAACATCAAGACCGTAGGCAAGTTCGGCGGCATCTTCGGCGGGGCGCAGGAGAACTCCGGCCGGGTCGCCGTGCGCACCAACCCCAAGGGCGCGCAAGTGACGGTCAACGGGCAGCCGGTGAAGAAGACCACTCCGGTCGAGTTCTTCCTGAACCCGGGCAGCTACGAGATCACCCTGACGCTCCCGGGTTACAAGCCCGTCAAGAAGATCGTGGACGTGGAAAAAGGCGGGAAGCTCACCCTGGACGAAACCCTCAGCCAATAGCGTCGAGTCTTACGGGGGAGCGGGCGGGGCGAGGGCGCGCTGCGCCTCGGCGGCCAACGGGTCGTCGGGCGCGCCGGAAGCAAAAGCCTGCAGCAGCTTCTGGCTGTGCTCCGACTTGGAGCGCACCAGGGCATGCAGCGCCAGCTTGCGCACCGGAGCTTCGAAGGCGGCGGCGCCGAGCACGCGCGAGAGCAACTCGAGGGAAGCGTCCCCGGGGATGTTGGCCACGGCCTGCACCGCCTTCTCCAGCACCTTGGCCTTGGCGTGGGCGTCGGCAAAGATGAACTGATCGAGCGCCGGCAGGGTCGCCGGATTCTTCAGGAACATGAGTTCGTCGAGCACGTGCTCCAGATTGTTGGCTCGCAGGTGGGGCAGGGCCTCGGCGAAGACCAGGGCGCGGGCCGGGATGCGGCTCTTGATGAGCACGTCGGCGGCCGCCTTCTGCACCCGGTCGTCGGTGTGGCGCAGGACGGGGGCGAGTTCTTGCAGCAGGTCCGGGTCCTTGATCTCTCCCAGCACCTGGCAGGCATTGCGCACCACGTACCAGCGGTCTTCGCTCAAGCGCTTGCGGGCCGCCTCCAGGCCGACGTGACCGGTCTGGGCGATGAAGCGCATGAGCATCATGCGGTTGGCGGCCACCTTTTCGTCCTGCAGGCGCAGGAAAAGTTTTTCGACCCCGGCCGGACCGCTCCAGCGGAAGAGCTGGGCTGCGGTCTTCATCCACGCGGCGTCGTCCTTCTTCTGATACAGCAGCTCTACCAGGCGCTCCAGGGGGGTTACCGGCACTAGCTTGCCGAGCGCCTTCCCGCAACAGTGCTCATGCTGGGGCGCGTCCTCGGCCAGGGCCCGCTCGAACGCCGACCCCAGCGTCTGGATGATGGCGTAGTCCTCGAACGCGGCCACAGCGTGGGCCAGCGCCACCATGGCATTGACCACCTGCATGTGGTGGGTGGGGCTGAAGTCGCGGCGAGCGTGCGCCTTGGCCAGCCGCGCCGCGGTGTTCGAGCCAAAGTCGGTCCGCACCCCGCCCAGGGCCTTCATCAGATCGGGCAGGCGGCTCAACTCCTCCGGGCGCACATTGGCGATGGGCAGTTCCAGGACCTTGAGATAGTGGATGGCCAGCTCGGTGGCTTCTTCCAGCTTGGCCTTGGCCAGACGGTCCTTGATGAGCTCCATCATGCGGCGGAATTCGGTGGGCCCGAAGAGCTTGAGTTGCAGCAGGCTGGCCTTCTGTTCCTGTGGGGAAAGGGAAGCCCACTTCATCTCCTGCTTGATGCGCTCCAGCACCGAGGGCGGAAGGGCGTAGTCGCGGACGTAGCGGGAAAGCTTGCCCAGCAGGCGCTCCGCCGTCTGGGTGGCGCGCAGGCTGCGCCCCAGCACCCGCACCACATCTTCGTCGATGATCACGCCGTCCTCGTCCGAGGGCGCGGTTTTCAGGCGCTTGACCACGAATTCCGCGGCCCGTTCCTCGATGTATTCGCCGGCGATTTGGTTGGGCGCCATCTGGCGCAACTCTTCGTGTCGTTCCATGGGGAACGCGGGCAGAACCAGGTCGGGGCGCATGTTCTGCAGGATGGTGGCCAGGGCGAACGCGGACTTCTGGACGTCGCCACGCTGATCCACCAGGGCGGCGTCCACCGTGGGGCCGACCAGGCGCATGATGTCCGCCGGCCCGCCGGAAAAATCCGCAGGCTTCTCCACTCCCGCCGTCTTCAGCAGCAACTCCAGGCCATCCAGGGCCAGGTTCTGCGGCGCCGACTCGGCCAGGTCCTTGGACGCCATGTAGGTCTCGGCATCGCTCTCCAGGATGGTGTCCCCGCTCTCCGTGCGCGCCTGGTTCTTGCCCGCGGGCAGGATGCGCGCGTTCTCCAGCGGACTCTGGTCCAGGAACGCCCGGGTCCCCCCGGCTTCTTCGATGATCTTGGGCGGAACGCAGAGGATGGCGATCACCTGCTTGTAGGCCGCCAGGGTCAACCCCGCCTTGAACTTCACCGCGCCGATGCCCCGCTTGAGGAACTCGTTCTCCAGCGGCTGCAGGGCGGGCTCGGTGGTGAGGATGTTGTTGAGCACTACCTGCCGGTCCACGAAGCCGAAAGTGAACTCGCGCGCCTGCTTCACCAGCGCGTTCAAGGTGTCGAAGCTGTGCTGGGCGGGCCCGATGGCGCTGGGATGGTCCACGTTGAAGACCGAGCAGATGCGCACCAGCGTCTGCAAGGTGCGCCCGTAGCGCAGGCCCTGCACCTTGAGTTGTTTCGGGTCGAGCATAGGTCAAGCCCTGCCGATTCTACGCCGTTTTCGGCGCCAGGGAAGCATGCGGCGCCCGGAAAGTCACGCCCCGGCGTTGCGCCGCCCGGGCCGGTATGATACGTTGCGCGCGTCCCAAAATGGAAGCTGGAGGAACGATGGTATTCGGTCTTGTGATTCTCCTGCTGATCGTGGGAGGTCTGGTCTTCCTGGGGGTGATGTACAACAGCCTGGTGGGGCTGCGGGTGCGGGCGGATTCGTCCTGGTCGGACATCGACGTCCAACTCAAGCGCCGCCACGACCTCATCCCCAACCTGGTGGAGACGGTCAAAGGGTACGCCGGCCACGAGAAGACCACCTTCGAGAACGTCACCAAGTTCCGCTCCATGGCCATGCAGGCGACGGGGCCGGCGGAGCGGGCCGAGGCCGAGGGCCAGCTCACTATGGCCCTGAAGAGCCTGTTCGCGGTGGCGGAGAACTACCCGCAACTGCGCGCTTCGGAGAACTTTTCCTCGCTGCAGAAGTCGCTGGCCGAGATCGAGGACAACCTGCAGAACGCGCGCCGCTACTACAACGCGGTGGTGCGCGACCTGAACACCGCCATCCAGTCCTTTCCCAGCAACCTGGTGGCGGGCATGTTCGGCTTCCAGCAGAAGGCATTCTTCGAGCTGGGCTCGGCCGCCGAGCGCGAGGCCCCGGCAGTGAAGTTCTGAACTGATGTTCCGCAAGTCCTCAGTCGCGGGCCGGAGCAGCCGGTTCCTACCCGGCCTCGCCCTCCTGCTGCTCGTCCTCGCCGCTTCCCTTCCCGCCGCGGCGCGCAGTTGGCGCGTCGCCAACTTTCACAGCCGCGTCCTGGTGGACCAGGACTCCAGCGCCGTCATCACCGAGCGCATCACCCTTTCCTTCGTTGGACACTGGAACGGCATCTACCGCACCATCCCGGTGGACTACCCCGGCCCCGGCGGCACCAACTACAAGCTCCTGCTCAAGGTCACCAGCGTCACCGACGGCGCGGGCCGGGACCTGGTGTACGAGAGCCGCGTCGAAGACGGCTTTCGCAAACTGAAGATCTATGTTCCGGGCGCCGATGACACCACCCGCAGGGTCGAGATCACCTACGCCGTCCCCAACGCTCTCCGCCACTTCGAGGACCACGACGAGTTCTACTGGAACGTCACCGGTAACGACTGGCCGGTGCCCATCGACCATGCCTCGGCCTTCGTCATCTTCCCGGCGCAGGCCGCAGGGGGATTGCGCGCCCAGGCCTTCACCGGCGCCTACGGCGACACCTCGCGCGAGGCCACGGCCGCCGTCAACGGCTCCAACGTCGAATTCGAGACCACCAGTCCCCTGGCCATGCGCGGCGGCCTGACCATCGACGTCTACATCCCGCCCGGCATCCTGCGCG
>CBRAFF010000144.1:0-5086 GCA_967755155.1 uncultured bacterium | reverse complement strand
CGATTGCCGGAGCGGCGCTCGACGTCTTCGCCACCGAGCCCCTGCCGGCGGAGTCGCCGCTGTGGCGGCTGGAGAACCTGCTCATCACTCCTCACACCGCGGCGGTCACCGAGCGGCTTTGGGAGCGGCACTACGACTTGCTCGCCGACAACCTGCGCCGCTACCTTGCCGGCCAGCCGCTGCGCGGCGTGGTGGACAAGGCCCGGGGATATTAGCCATGACCGTCCGGCGCATGAAGACGTACACCGGGGAGACGGGATACGTCTATCAGTATTACTTCGTGGGCAAGCGTCCCGCGCTGCCCGACGCCGCCGAAGCCCCGGCCACCGAGTTCATTTTCGACGTCACGCCCGACCGCAAGAGCATGTTCGCGGTCAGCATCTTCCTCAAGCCTGAGGCGCTGGCCGCCTGGAGCACGGCGCACGGCCGCGCGCTCAGCGAGACCGAGCAGTACGGCGCCGCCAAGATGCGCCTGTTCCGCGGCTTCGACCAGATCGAGAAGCTGAAGGACGAAGGCCGCCGCCTGCTCATCGAGCCCGCCGACATCGAGGAACTGCTGGCGCCGCTCGGTCTCGAATAGGGCCGCCGGCCTCCGCTTTGTATAATCGTGGATTCAACCCATGTCCCTGCTTTGGTTAAGAGTGGCCCTGGTGTTTTACGGCCTGGGCCTGGTGTACGCGCTGGCGGCGCTCGGCGGCCGCGGCAAGCGCATGACGCGCATCATCCTGCCCGCCATGGGCACGGGAGTGGTGTTTCACTTCGTCTCCCTGGCGGAGGCGGTGATGGCCACCGGGCAACTCGCGCCCGCTACCATCCACCAGTCGGAATCGGTCTTCGCCTTCCTCATCATGCTGGCTTTCCTGGCGGTGTATTTCCGCTACCAGACCCTTTCCCCCGGCATCTTCATCTTCCCCCTGGCCTTCCTGCTGACCTTCGCCGCCGCCATGGGAGAAGCGCCGCCGCAATTCGCTTCGCCCGCCCTGCGCAGCAGTTGGATCGCCACCCACGTGGCGCTCATCTTCACCGGCTACGCGGCGCTGGCTCTGAGCTTCGCCGCCAGCCTGCTCTACCTGTTGCAGGAGCGCAGCATCAAGGCCAAGCAGGCCGACGGCCTGATGTCGCGCCTGCCCGCGCTTGAAGTGCTGGATGAGATGGGCTATCGCGCCCTGCTCTTCGGTTTCCCTTTCATGACGCTGGGGTTGCTGGCCGGCTCCGTCATCGCACAGGAGCAGTTCGGCGCCGCCTACCTGCGCGACCCCAAGATCGTGCTTTCGCTGCTGATGTGGGTGGTGTACCTGGTGCTGGTCTATACCCGGTGGACCGCGGGTTGGCGCGGACGCCGCGCCGCGTTCCTTTCCACCTTTGCGTTCCTGGCGGCGGTGGGCGCCTGGGCCGCCAACTACTTCAGCGTAGTCCACAGGTTCCTGGGACCATGACCTTCCTGCTGCTGGGCGTGAATCACAAGACGGCGCCGGTCGAGGTGCGCGAGCGCCTGGCCATCCCGGAGTCGCGCCTGGCCGAGGCCACGCGCCGCCTGGCACAGCATCCCGGCATCGACGAGGGCATGGTGCTCTCCACCTGCAACCGGGTGGAGTTGCTGGTGGCCTCCGCCAACGGCGCCGCGGACCTGCGCCACTTCCTGCGGGACTACTTCTCCACCGACGTCACGCCCTACGGGCCCCATCTCTACGAGCTGCGGGAGAAGGACGTGGTGCGGCACTTGTTCCGCGTGGCCTCCAGCCTGGATTCCATGGTGGTGGGCGAGCCGCAGATCCTGGGCCAGGTGAAGGGTGCGTATGCCACGGCGCGCTCCGTGGGCGCGGTGCACTCGCAACTGGACGCGCTCATCACCCGCGCCTTTGCCGTGGCCAAGCGGGTGCGCACGGAGACGGCGGTGGGCAGCTCGGCGGTGTCGGTGGCCTCGGCCGCCGTGCAACTGGCCAAGAAGATCTTCGGGACGCTGGAAGGCAAGAGCGTCTACCTGGTGGGCGCGGGCAAGATGAGCGAGCTGGCGGCGCGCCATCTGATGGCCCAGGGCGCCAGCGCCATCTTCGTCGCCAACCGCACCCACGAGCGCGCCGTGGCCCTGGCCGGACGCTTCGGCGGCACCGCCATCCTCTTCGAGCAGCTCTACGACACCTGCGACCGCGCCGACATCGTCCTCACCTCCACCGGCGCGCCCCACGCCTTGTTCCGCCGCGAGCACGGCGAACTCTTCCTGCATCGCCGCAAGAACCGCCCCATGTTCTTCATCGACATCGCCGTGCCTCGCGACGTGGACCCGGAGATGAACAAGCTGGACGGCATCTTCGTCTACGACATTGACGATCTGCAGGCCGTCGTGGCCGGGCACGTAGCCGACCGGCGCCGCGAGGCGGAGCGCGCCGAAGCCATCGTGACCCAGGAGGTGGAACGCTTCCTGGCGCGCCTGGAGACGCAGGCCGTGGTTCCGGTCATCGTCTCGCTGCAGGAACAGATGGAGGCCATCCGCCAGGCGGAGCTCGAGCGCGTTCGCGGACGTCTGGGGCGGCTCACTCCCGAGCAGGCGCAGGCGGTGGAGACGCTCTCCCGCGGCATCGTCAACAAGATCCTGCACGCTCCCATCACCACGCTGAAGACCACGGCGGGACAGCCGGAAGCCACCACCGTCATCGAAGTCATCCGGCGGCTGTTCCACC
This sequence comes from uncultured bacterium, assembly GCA_967755155.1. GTDB lineage: Bacteria > Acidobacteriota > Terriglobia > Terriglobales > Acidobacteriaceae > DASYVL01. Next base: position 2,408 of record CBRAFF010000144.1, on the reverse strand, counting down.
TGGACGACAAGAAGGCGGGTCCCTGACCGCTCATGGCGTTGCTGCGCATCGGTTCCCGCGGTTCGCAACTCGCGCTGTGGCAGGCCAACCACGTCGCTATGCTCCTGCGCGAGCGCGGCCACACCGTCGAGATCGAGGTCATCCACACCACCGGCGATAAGGTCGCCGAGGTCGCGCTCTCCCAGGTCGGCACCAAGGGCATGTTCACCAAGGAGATCGAGGAGGCGCTGGCCGCCGGCCGCGTCCACCTGGCCGTCCACAGCCTGAAGGACCTTCCCGCCGACCTGCCCGCCGGCTTCGAGCTGGCCGCCGTGATGGCGCGCGAGGACGTTTCCGACGTCCTGGTATCGGACCGCTTCGGTTCGCTGCGCGCGCTGCCCGCGGGCTCCCGCGTGGGCACCAGCAGCCTGCGGCGCGAGGCGCAACTGCGCGGCCTGCGCCCCGGCCTGAACATCCTGCCCATCCGCGGCAACGTGGACACGCGCTTGCGTAAGGTGGAAGGCGGAAAGTATGAAGCCATCGTGCTGGCGGCCGCGGGATTGAAGCGGCTGGGCCTGGCCCAACACATCCGGGAATACTTTTCGGTGCAGGCCATGTGCCCGGCGCCGGGACAGGGCGCCCTGGCCATCGAGATCCGCACCGGCGACGCTCCCACGCGCGCCGCCGTCGTGTTCCTGGAAGACCGCTCGGCGCGCACCACCACCACTTGCGAGCGCGTCCTGTTGCGCGCCTTGGGCGGCGGCTGCCAGGTCCCCATCGGCGCCTTCTGCATGGGCGGGTCCAAAGACCTGCGCTTGATCGCGGTGGTGGCGCGCCCCGACGGCTCCGCCGTCCTGCGCGAGTCGCAGGCCGGCAGCGACCCCGCCGAACTCGGCCGGCGCGTGGCCAATGCGCTGCTGCGCATGGGCGCCGGGGAGATCTTGCAGGAAGTGTACGCGAAGCAGCCGCCGCAACCCGAGCAGCCATGAAGTCCGGAAAGAAGAGTGCCGGAAAGAAGAGTGCCGGAAAAAAGGGCGCCGGGAAAAAGCCGCTCGCCGGGCAGCGCGTCCTGGTGACCCGGGCGCGGCACCAGGCGGAAGCGCTGGCCGCGCGGCTCCGCCGCCTGGGCGCGACCGTTGTGGCGGTCCCCAGCATCGAGATCCGCCCGCCGCGTTCGTTTCGCCCGTTCGATTCCGCGTTGCGCCGCGTCAATCGCTACGACTGGCTGATTCTCACCAGCGTCAACGGAGTGGAGGCGCTGTTCTCAAGACTGCAAAAACAAAGGATGTCGCCGAGGCACCTGCGGCATCTTCGTGTGGCCGCCATCGGACCGGCGACGAAGGCGGAGGTCGAGCGTCATGGCCTGCGCGTTCACGTGATGCCACCGGAGTACGTGGCGGAGTCGGTGGTGAAGGCGCTGCGCCGCAGCGCAAAAGGGAAGCGAGTGCTGCTGGTGCGGGCGCGGGTGGCCCGCGACGTCCTGCCCCGCGAACTGCGCCGTGCCGGAGCAAAAGTCGAGGTGGTCGAGGCCTACCAAACCGTCGCTCCGCCCAAGTCGCGCCGGCTGCTTCGCAACGCTCTCCGCCATCGCCGTCCCCACTGGGCGACCTTCACCAGCTCCTCGACGGCGCGAAACTTTGCGCTCCTGGTGGGAGTGGGGCGCGTGCGCGCCGCGCTCAAGGGGATTCGCGTGGCCTCTATCGGGCCGGTCACCTCCAAGACATTGCGCGAGTTGGGAGTGCGCGTGACCGTGCAGGCGCGGAAGTACACCATCCCTGGACTGGTGCGGGCCATCGTCGCGGCAGGGAAGGGAAGCGGGCGCAGGCCGGCCTAACGCGCCGCCTTGTGGACCTCGACCGTCGTCCAGGTCTTGTCGGCGGCGTGGCACAGGGTTTCGAGCGAGCAGTCGGCGCACTTGGGATTCCGCGCCACGCACAGCTTGCGCCCGTGCCAAATGATCTGGTGGGCGAACTCGATCCACTTCTCCCGCGGGAGCACGCGCATCAGGTCCTGCTCGATCTTCTGCGCGTCTTCTTGTTTTGTCAGCTCCAGGCGGCGCGCGATGCGCTGCACGTGCGTGTCCACCACCACGCCCGTTGCTTTCTTGAACCAGGTGCCCAGCACGACGTTCGCCGTCTTGCGCGCTACGCCGGGCAGGGTCAGCAGCTGCTCCATGTTGTCCGGGACTTCGCCGCCGAATTCGCGGACGACCTTCTGCGCCGCGCCCACGATGGACTTCGATTTGTTGCGGAAGAATCCGGTCGAGCGGATGTCGGGCTCGAGCTCCTCGGGCTTGAGCGCCGCGAAGTGCGCGGCCGTGGGGTACTTCGCGAAGAGCCCCGGCGTCACCATGTTGACCCGCACGTCCGTGCACTGGGCGGAGAGGATGGTCGCCACCAGCAAGTCCCATGCGCTCTTGTGTTGGAGGG
>CBRAFF010000143.1:0-5103 GCA_967755155.1 uncultured bacterium | reverse complement strand
GGGGAACCACAAGACTGTCGCCGTAGAGACGCCCGTCAGGGCGTCTCAGGCGACGAACCCTTCGTCTTCTCCCGACGCGCCGATGGGCGCACCTGACGCGCGGCCGCTGGTTTCGCTCAGCGCGGCCAGGCGCACCGCCAACTCCGGCCTCAGACTGCCGGCAGCGTAGCGCCATGCCCAGTTCCCTTCTGCCTTGCTGGGGACGTTCATGCGCGCCTCGCTGCCTAGTCCCAAAACATCCTGCAAAGGAATGACGCACAGGTTGGCGACGGAAGCCTCGGCGGCGCGGATGAAGGCCCACTCGATGCCATCGGAGCCGGGAGTCAGGTAGGCCTCGGCGGCGCGGCGCTCCTCGGGCGTGGCCCCGGACTCCCACCAGCCCAGCGTGGTGTCGTTGTCATGGGTGCCGGTGTAGACGACGGTATTGGGCTCGAAGCGGTGCGGCAGATAGATCTCCGCGCCCGCGTCGGCAAAGCCGAACTGCATCACCCGCATCCCGGGGATGCCCAGGCGCTGGCGCAGCGCGTGCACTTCGGGCGTGATGAAGCCCAGGTCCTCGGCTATGAGCGGCAGCTCGCCCAGGGCGTGGCGCAGCGCGTCGAAGAGGCCGTCGCGCGGGCCGTCCACCCAGCGGCCGTGGACGGCGGTGGGCTCGCTGGCGGGGATCTCCCAGTACTGCTCGAAGCCGCGGAAGTGGTCCAGCCGGACGATGTCGCACGCCCGCAGCGCCCACCGCATGCGCGCCACCCACCAGTCGTAGCCGCGTTCCGCCAGCGCGTCCCAGCGGTAGATGGGATTCCCCCAGCGCTGCCCGGTCTTGGCGAAAGCGTCGGGCGGCACTCCCGCCACCACCTGCATGTCGAGATCGTCGTTCAGGCGGAAGAGCTCGGGATGGGTCCAGACGTCGGAGCTGTCGTAGTTGACGAAGATGGCGAGGTCGCCGATGAGGCGGACGTCCTTCTGATGGCAGGCGCGCCGCAGCGCTCCCCACTGCTCGTAGAAGAAGAACTGGAGGACGCACTCCGCCTCCAGCTCGGCGGCTTCGGCGGCGCGGACTTTTTCCAGCGCCGCCGGTTCCCGGCGCGCCAGCTCTCGCGGCCAGCGGTTCCAGCGCACAAAATGATTCTGGCGGCGCAGCAGGTCGAAGAGCGCGTAGTCGTGCAGCCACCAGCGGTTCTCGCTGCAAAAGCGCTCGAAGCGCATGTTCTCCGCTCCCGAGGCTCGTTGCAGGAAGTTCCCGGCCGCCTCCCGCAGCAGCTCGAACTTCGTGGCGGACACCTGCTCGTAGTCCACGCGCGCTACCGCTCGCGGCAGCGCCTCCAGGCGCTCGGGGGCGATCCAGCCGCGCTCCGCCAGCCGCTCCAGGCTGATGAGCAGCGGATTGCCGGCGAAGGCTGAGGTGGCGGAGTAGGGAGAGTTGCCGTAGCCCAGCGGACCCAGGGGCAGCACTTGCCACAGCCGCTGCTTGCCCGCGGCCAGGAAGTCGAGGAACTCGTAGGCGGCGGGGCCCAGGTCGCCGATGCCGCCGCGCGAGGGCAGCGAGGTGGGGTGCAGCAGGATGCCGGAGGCGCGCTCAAAGGGCATGGCTGACGGCGACCCCGCGCGGCGCGTTCTCTAGTTCCCGCCCAGCGGGCCGCGCGACCGGGTTATGCGCTCCATCTCCTTCTGGTTGATCTTCAGGCGGCCGTCCTTCTTCATGCGCTCCCGCAGGTTCTCCACGTAGACCTCCAGCAGGTCGGCGCGCCGGGTGGCCAGCAGCCGGTCGCGATACTGCTCCCTGGACTGCTCGAAGTCGGCCAGCGACGGCTCGTGCCGCTCGATCACCGTGAGCACCACGCCGTTCGAGCCGGTGCGGATGGGCGGGCTGATCTCGCCCGGCTTCATGATGAAGGCCACCGCGGCCTGCCCGGTCATCTGCCCGATGTCCGGGACCTGGCCTTCGGGAGCGACGAGTTCGCTGGTCTCCAGTCTGGCGCCCAGCTCCCGGGCGGCGCGCGCCAGGTCGTGCGCGGCGCTGGCCCGGTCGGCCAGCTCCTGCGTCTTGGTGAATAGCAGCATGGCGCCGCGCTCCTCCTTGAAGTCGCCGGCGACCGTGGCGTGCATCTCGGCAAAGGTGGGAGCGGCGGGAGGCCGGATGTCCGCCACCTGCACCAGGGCGTACCCCTGCTCCACGCGCGCCAGGGTGGGGGGCGCATCCTTGCGCCCGGCGAAGACCGCCTCCATGAACTCGGGCGCCGCGCCCACTCCGGGCAAGGAGTCGCTGCGGGTGAAGTAGTCGGTGGTGACCACGGGCAGACCGTGCTTGGCCGCCGTTTTCTCCAGGCCCAGGGTGCGCCCTTCGTTTTCCAGGGTGCGCGACATCGCCTCCGCGGCGCGCGCAGCTTTTTCCATCGCCACCGTGCCTTCGATCTCCGGCCTCACCTCGTCCAGCGACCGCAAGCGGGCCGCCTGGTGGTCCTCCACCCGCAGGATGTGGAAGCCGAACGCGGTCTGCACCAGGTCGCTGAGCTGGCCTTTGGGCAGCGAGAAGGCGGCCTTGTCGAACTCTGCGACCATGCGCCCGCGCTCCACCTTCTCATACAGCCCGCCGTTGTCCTTGCTGCCCGGGTCCTCGGAAAATTTCCTGACCAGGTCTTCGAACTTGGCGCCCGCCTTCAGTTGCTTCAGCACGTCCTGGGCCCGCGCGCGGGCGGCATCCACGCCCTGGGGGTCCAGCTTGCCGTCGGGCCCGGCCGCGGGCGTCTTGATAAGGATGTGGCGGACACTGACCTGCTCCGGCACGCGGAACTGGTCCTGGCGGTCGTTGTAGTAGCGCTGCAGGTCCTCGCGGGTGACGGCGGCCTGGCCCCCGAGCGCGGCCGAGGTGAGCAGCGCGTAGCGCGCCTTGCGCTTCTCCGGCAGCGCGGCGGCGTAGCGGGCCTTGTTGGCTTCGAAATAGGCGCGCAGCTCGGATTCCGCGGGATGGATGAGCTTGGCGATCTCGTCCGGGGTGAACACAGCGTATTGCAGCTTGACCTTGAGGTTGCGCAGCCGGTAGTCCTTCTCCACCTCGGCGTCGGAGACGGTGATGCCGCCCTCGATCAGGGCGCGCAGCTTGCGGATGAGCAGGTCGTCCGCGATCAGTCCCTCGAACTGCTGCACCCCCATCTGGAAGGTGTTCTGCACGAAGGCTTCATAGTCCTCGATGGAGAGGCGCTGGCCCTTGGGGAAGATCTGTTCGGCCAGGGGGCCGTGGCGCAACTCGTCGACCAGTTCCTCGTCGCTCACCTTCAGGCCCAGGCGCGCGGCTTCCGCCAGCATCACCTTGCGCAGGATCTGTTGTTCCGCGGCCCGCTGCAGGTACATGGGCAGGATCATCTCCGGCACGCCGCGGGGAAACTGCTGCCGGGCCTGCAGGTTCGCGTCCTGCTGCACTTCCGCCAGGGTGATGGGCTGGTCGCCCACCTGCGCCAGTACGCCGGTAGCGGTGCTGACGTCCGTGGTCATGAAGCCGGGGATCAGGTAGATGACCATGGCCACGCCGACGATGAACACCCCGCCGCCGAGGATGATCTTCCGGAGTAGGCCCGGGGTCTGCAGGAAGCGGATCATTTATTGAAACTCCAGTAGGGGAGGAACCATCTATCGAACGTGAATCCGTGATTATAAATGAACCGGCGGGCGGCGCGGGATAGCGGACGCGTTACAATAAAAACCTGCGCCGGCCCCGAAGGGCTGCCGCGCTGCGAGCATGAAGAACCTGACCCGAGTCCTCAGCCTGCTGTCCATCGCGGCCGGAGCGTTGCTAGCCTCCGGCTGCTCCAGCCAGAAGGCGCAAAGCGCCCCTTCCAGCGCGGTCCCGGTGGTGGTCGCGTCCGCGGTCGAGAAGACCGTCCCGGTCGAGTTGCGCGCTATCGGCAACGTCCAGGCCTACAACACCGTGCAGGTGAAGACGCAGGTCCCCGGCGAGCTCACCGGCGTGTTTTTCAAGGAAGGCGACGACGTCAAGAAGGGCCAGCTCCTGTTCACCCTCGACCCGCGGCCCCTGGAGGCCGAGCTGAAGCGCCAGCAAGCCACACTGGCCCGCGACCAGGCGGAGGCCGCCAACGCCCGCGCCCAGGCCACCCGCTATGCCAAGCTTGTGGAAGAAGGCGTGGTGGCGCGCGAGCAGTACGACCAGTACCGCACCCAGGCCGAGGCCATGGAAGCCGCCGCCCAGGCCGACCGGAACGCGGTGGAGAACGCCCGCCTCCGCCTGGCCTACACCAAGATCTACGCTCCCTTCGCCGGCCGCACCGGAAGCGTGTTGGTGCACCGCGGCAACATCGTCAAGGAGAACGACGACAAGTCGGTGCTGGTCACCATCAACCAGCTCACTCCCATCTACGCGGAATTCGCCGCGCCCGAGCGTTACCTTCCACAGATCAAGGCAGCGACCTCCGCCGGCAAGCTGAAGGTGCTGGCCGTGGCGCCCGGCGAAACCGCGCCGGAAGAGGGCACGCTCACCTTCGTGGACAACACCGTGGACCCGGCCACCGGCACCATCCGAATGAAGGGCACGTTCGCCAATCCCTCCCGGCGGCTGTGGCCCGGCCAGTTCGTGGATGTGGTGCTGCGCCTGGCGGAACGGCCGAACACGGTCCTGGTCCCCACCCCCGCGGTCCAGACCGGGCAGCAGGGACAATTCGTCTTCGTCATCAAGGCCGATATGACGGCCGAGCAGCGCCCGGTGAAGGCCGGGGAGGCGGTCGAAGGCTCCACCATCATCGAGCAGGGCGTGCAGCCGGGTGAGCGCGTGGTGACCGACGGCCAGTTGCGTATCGTGCCGGGCTCGAAGGTCGAGATCCGGCAGGCGCCCACGGCGCCGCCGGCGGCGGGAGCCGGCGCCCAATGAACATCGCCGAACCCTTCATCCGACGTCCGGTCATGACCACCCTGGTCATGGCGGCCATCCTGCTGTTCGGGGCGGTGGCCTATCGGGCGCTCCCGGTCAGCGACCTGCCCAACGTGGACTTCCCCACCATCCAGGTATCGGCGAGTCTGCCCGGCGCCAGCCCGGAGACCATGGCTTCGGCGGTGGCCACGCCGCTGGAGAAGCAGTTCTCCACCATCGCCGGTGTTGAC
>CBRAFF010000142.1:0-5125 GCA_967755155.1 uncultured bacterium | reverse complement strand
TCCACCGGCCCGCCCATGTAGAAGACGTAATACAGCAGCGCGGCGGTCAGCAGCAGGCTGGCGGCAAGGACGAAGCTCATAGCTCGGTCTCCCGGCGGGCGCGCAGGCGCATGGCCTCGAGTTCCGGCGACGTGGATTCCGGGGCGGCGGCCGGAGCGCGCTGCCTCCAGCGCAGCACCACCAGCACCGCGAATCCCAGGGCGGCGAACAGGACGGCGAAGGGCATCACCCAGGCCACCAGGTTGAAGCCGGTGGCCGGAGGCGCGGCCAGCACCGTCGGCCCGTACTTCTGCACGAAGGCCTGCAGCACCAGGTCATCGGAGTCGCCGCGGGTGAGCGCCGTGGAGAGCTCATCGCGCATGCGGTCGGAGTAGGAGCAGCCCACGTGGTTGCACTCCAGCAGGATCTGGCGGCAGCCGCAGGCGCACATCAAGTTGTGGCCCAGCTTGTCGAAGCGCGCCTCGTCGCCCGCGCCCATCAGCAGGACTGCGGCCAGGCACACCGCCATCCCTTGCAGGCCCCGCCGCAAGAGATTGAAACGCAGAGGTCGCAGAGAAATCCCGGAGAGCGCGGAGGCCAACGGCCAACGACCAATGACAGGTTTCATCAGTCGTCTCCTGTCCGCGAGCCGGCCGCCGCGGTCGCCAGTTCCGGCGCCGGCGCCGCCGCCCGCGCCTTCACGGCGGCGACTTGCAGGTTGGGCACCAGCGCCACCAGCGTCCCCAAGACCACGATGTACACCCCGGCCCACACCCACACCACCAGCGGGTTCAGGTGGGCGCGGATGATGGGGCGGTCGGTCTCCGGGTTGCGCCCGGCATAGACCAGATAGAGGTCTTCGCGCCAGGTGGAGCGGTTGGCCACGATGGTCGCGTCCTGCTGGCTGGCGGTGTAGAAGCGCCGCTCGGGATACATGGTCTGCAAGAACGTTCCGTTGCGATAGACGTCGAGGATGGCGTAGTCGCTCTCGTAGTTGGGCTGGAAGTCGCGAGTGAAGGAGCGGCTCACCAGCGTGTAGCGGCCGATGTCCATCTTGTCGCCCAGGCCCAGCTCCTGCTCCTTGTCCTGGTTGAAGGCGTAACCGGCAAACCCGATGAACAGGACCACCACGCCGAAGTGGACGATGTACCCGCCGTAGCGGCGGGTATTGCGGCGAGTGAGCTGCACCATGGCCGCGGCCAGGTTCATCCCGGTGTGGGAACGGATGACGCGCGCCCCGCGCGTGAACTCCGCGCCCACCGTCACCGCCACGAAGACCGAGAGCGCGACCGCCATCAGCGCGTAGAAGTACGAGACGTCCTGCCAGGGCCGCATCCCGCCCATCATCAGCGCCACCGCAATCACCACCGCGGCCACCGCCGGGACGGTGAAGTTGCGCCTCAGGCTCTCCAGCGAAGTCTTGCGCCAGGCCAGCAGCGGGCCCACTCCGGTCAGGAACAGCAGCAACAGGCCGATGGGGATCATCACCCGGTTGAAGAAGGGCGCGCCCACCGTGGCCTTGGTGCCCTGCACCCACTCCGAGAGCACGGGGAAGAGCGTCCCCCAGAGCACCGCGAAGCACGCCACCAGGAACAGCAGGTTGTTGAACAGGAAGCTGGACTCGCGCGAGATGAGCGACTCCAGCCGGTTCTCCGACTTCAGGTAGCTGCGGTTCCGGATGAAATAGAAGACACACACGGCCGCCGTCAGCGCCAGGAAGCTGACGAACCAGGTGCCGATGGAGGACTGCGCGAAGGCGTGCACCGAACTCACTACGCCCGAGCGCGTGAGGAAGGTCCCGAAGATGCACAGCAGGAAGGTGCCGAAGATGAGCCACATGTTCCACATCTTCAGCATGCCGCGCTTCTCCTGCATCATCACCGAGTGCAGGAAGGCGGTGGCGGTGAGCCAGGGCAGCAGGGAAGCGTTCTCCACCGGGTCCCAGCCCCAGTAGCCGCCCCAGCCCAGCACCGAGTAGGCCCAGTGCCCGCCCAGGAAGATGCCGCAGGTGAGGAACATCCAGGTCACCATGGTCCAGCGGCGGGTGATGTGGATCCACTTCTCGCCGGGGTACTTCATGATGAGCGCGCCCAGGGCGAAGGCGAAGGGCACGGTCATGCCCACGTAGCCCAGGTAGAGCATGGGCGGGTGGATGACCATCTCCGGATACTGCAGGAGCGGGTTCAGCCCGTTGCCGTCAGCGGGCGCCGGGCCGGCCATCATGGAAAAAGGATGGGCGGCGAAGTTCACCAGCATCAGGAAAAAGACTTCGACCGCGGAAAGCACCACCGCGGCGTGCGCCACCAGGCGCGCGTCCACCTTGTGCCGCAGCCGCAGGACGAATCCGTAGGTGGAGAGCAGCCAGGCCCAGAACAGCAGCGACCCTTCCTGCCCCGACCACAGGGCGGAGAACTTGTAGGCCAGCGGCAGGTCGCGGTTGCTGTGATGAAAGATGTAGGCGACGGAGAAGTCGTCCTGGAAGGCGGCTACCACCAGGGCCACGGCGGCGGCGGTCACCGCCACAAAGACGGCGATGCCGGCGCGGCGCGCGCTCTCTCCCAGCCGGTCGGCCGCCGCGCCCGGCTTGAGCAGCGCGAAAATGCCCGCGCCCAGGGCATAGACCCCGAAGGCTAGGGCGAGAAGGAGGGCGAAGCTTCCAAACTGGGGCATGAGGTTCGCTGTAGGAATGCCATTCTTTCAGAGTATGAGGGCCACAGGCAAACATAGCGCGTCACTTTGGCCGGAGGCTGTGAGGTACATCACAGGGACTGGGTCGCGCGACCCGGGTTGTGGAGTCCTGTTCCGCTTTGGGACAAGCCCCAAAACGGTATCCGGGCCCGATGAATTCTGGCGTTTCGCGCTCCGCCATGCGCCCCGCCACCCTATGCTGAGAGTATGGCTCGCGGAGAGATCGTGCGTGCGAGATTCCAGCGGCTCTCGCCCGGCTGCCTGGGCATGATGGCATGGCTGCTGGCAGGGGCGCTCTCGGCGGCAGGACAAGTCGCTCCCCAGGAGAAGAAATCGCGCGACCTCACCGAGTTGAGCGTGGAAGAGTTGGCCAACGTCGAGGTCACCACCGCGGGCAAGAAAGCGCAGAAGCGCGGCGACGTCGCCGCCCCCGTTTACGTGATCACCGGGGAAGAGATCCGCCGCTCTGGGGTGACCAGCATCCCCGAAGCGCTACGCATGGCTCCGGGGGTCAACGTGGCGCGCATCGACTCGAACAAGTGGGCTGTGGGGATCCGTGGGTTTGCCAGCCGCCTGTCCCGCTCCATGCTGGTGCTGATGGATGGTCGCAGCGTGTACACACCCCTGTTCGCCGGCGTGTACTGGGAGGTGCAGGACACGCCGCTGGAAGACATCGATCGCATCGAGGTGATTCGGGGGCCGGGTGGCAGCCTCTGGGGAGCCAATGCAGTCAATGGGGTTGTCAACGTCATCACCCGCGACGCCACGGAGACCCAGGGCGCATTGGTGAGCGTGGCAGCCGGGACGGTGGAAAGAGGTTTCACCACCTTCCGTTACGGCGGCAAGGCCGGAGAAAACGGCGCCTATCGCTTCTACGGGAAATTCTTCAACCGCGACCCCGGCTTCCACGCTGCGGGCAACAACTTTGACGACTGGCGCATGGGGCAGGCGGGCTTTCGCAGCGACTGGAAGCTGAACCAGCGGGACCGCTTCACCCTGCAAGGGGACTTCTACCGCGGAGAGAGCGGCCAGCGGACCGCCTTCACCACCCTCTCGCCCCCTTCCCTCGTCACCGTGCAGCAGAACGCGGAGCTCTCGGGAGGCAACCTGCTGGGGCGCTGGCAGCGCACCCTGGGCGAGGACAAAGACGTCGGACTTCAGTTCTATTACGATCGCACCGACCGGCACGAGCCGCAGTTCCGCGAGATTCGCGACACCTTCGACCTCGACTTCCACAACCGGTTGCGGGTGGGTCGGCGCCACGACCTCAACTGGGGTGCAGGCTACCGCCTCAGTTCCGGAGAGTTCGTCGGCATTCCCGGCCTCTCCTTCCTGCCCGGTCGGCGCACCGACCATCTGTTCAGTGTCTTCGTTCAGGATGGCATGACCTTGCTCCAGGATCGCCTGACCCTGACCGTAGGCGCCCGCCTGGAGCACAACGGCTACAGCGGCTGGGAGCTTCAACCCAGTGCGCGTGCCCTGTGGAAGGTGGCCAAGCGGCACACCCTATGGGCCTCGACCAACCGGGCGGTGCGCACTCCTTCCCGTGTGGAGCATGACTTGGAAGCCACCAGCCTGCTGGCGTCGCTGCCGCTGACGTTCTCTCGCTTCAGCGGAAACAAGAGCTTTGTTTCGGAGACCCTGGTGAGCCAGGGGTTGGGCTACCGGGCGCAGGTCAAAGATCAGCTTTTTGTAGACCTCGCCGGTTTCTATAACCGTTACGACAACCTGCTGAGCGTGGAGCCGGGCACACCGTTCCTGGAAGCCACGCCTCCCCCACCTCATTTTGTGGTGCCCATCTCCCTGGGCAACGGCATCGAAGGCAGGACTTGGGGCGGGGAGGCAGCGGTGGACTGGCGCGCGACCTCCCGTTGGCGCCTCACAGCGGCCTACTCCTTTCTGAGGATGAATCTCGACCGTAAGCCCGGCAGCCTCGACACCTCCACCAAGAGGTCCACGGAGGGCTCCAGTCCTCGCCACCAGTTCTCTTTCAGCTCCTACGCCACCCTGCCGCAGCACCTCGAGCTGGATGTGACCTTTCGCTACGTCTCCGAACTGGCCAACCCCAGGGTGCCTCAATATGCCACCGCGGACGTGCGCCTGGGGTGGCGTCCACGACCGGCCTGGGAGATTGCAGTGGTGGGTCAAAACCTGTTTGCCGGGCACCACTTGGAGTTCGGAGGCAGTCCGGCCAACCGGACCGAAGTGCGCCGTGGGGCCTACGGCCGGCTGATATGGAGAAAGTAAGCGACATGAGGCTGTGGCGAAGGCATGCGGCACTGCTGAGGCGAGGGGTCGCGTGTGCCCTGCTGTCCGCTTCTCTGAGCGCCCAGGTGCAGGACCCAGCCCCCAGCGAGTACCAGGTGAAGGCGGCGTTTCTTTATAACTTCGGCCGGTTCGTGGAATGGCCGCCGCAACCTCGGCCACCCTCCGCTTTCACCATTTGCGTGCTGGGACA
>CBRAFF010000141.1:0-5132 GCA_967755155.1 uncultured bacterium | reverse complement strand
CCCGCCAAGATCAACCGCGACGCCGTGCGCTACAGCTACACCTGGGGCATGGGCGGCATCACCTTCTACCTGTTCATCGTGCTCACCTTCACCGGCGTGCTGCTCATGTTCTATTACCATCCCACCAAGGTGCAGGCCTTCCGCGACATCCTCTATCTGGAGCACGACGTCCCCTTCGGCAACCTCCTGCGCAACATGCACCGCTGGGCGGCGCACCTGATGGTCATCGCGGTGGAGCTGCACATGCTCCGCGTCTTCCTCACCGGCAGCTACAAGAAGCCGCGCGAGTTCAACTGGAACGTGGGCGTCATCCTGCTGGTGCTGACCCTGCTGCTGTCGTTCACCGGGTATCTCTTGCCGGACGACCAGTTGGGCTTCTGGGCGGTCACGGTGGGCACCAACATGGCGCGCGCCACTCCCATGCTGGGCCACGAAGGGCCTTTCGGGCCGGAACTGCACATGACGCCCTATAACGACGTCCGCTTCGGCCTGCTGGGCGGCTCCATCGTGGACGCCAATGCCTTGCTGCGCGCCTACATCTGGCATTGCATCGGCATCCCCATCATCGCCGCCATCTTCATGATCGTGCACTTCTGGCGCGTGCGGAAAGACGGCGGCATCTCGGGTCCCGCGCCGGTGATTTTGGAATCGGAAGTGAAGGAGCCGCGGAGATAGCTATGGATTGGCACCAGCTTTGGGAGGTCGCCGCCGCGCCGGACAACGTTCCCATCGTTGCCATCATCCCGCTGCTGGCGTTTTACCTGTGGCTGGCCTGGAGACAGGCGCGGGCCAACGACCGGCTGCTGGAGCAACTGGCCGCCGACCCGGCAATGGCCAAGACCCATCACCGCAAGACCTGGCCGTTCCAAGCGGGCTGGCAGAAGGAGATCCACGTTTGGCCCTTCCTGCTGCGCATCGAGTTCCTGGCGGCCATCATCGTGACCATCATCCTGATGGTCTGGTCCATCACCCTGAACGCGCCGCTGGAAGAGCCCGCCAATCCCAACCTGACCATGAACCCGGCCAAGGCCCCCTGGTACTTCCTGGGATTGCAGGAGATGCTGGTCTACTTCGACCCCTGGATCGCGGGCGTGGTCATGCCCACGCTCATCATCATCGGGCTGATGGCCATTCCCTACATCGATCCCAACCCGCTGGGCTCGGGCTACTACACCCTCAAGCAGCGCCGCTTCGCCATCGGGACCTTCCTGTTCGGCTTCGTCATTCTCTGGGTTTCCATGATCGTCATCGGCACCTTCATCCGCGGGCCGGGCTGGATGTGGTTCTGGCCGGGGCAGACCTGGGACCACAACAAGCTCATCTATGAGGTCAACGTCGACCTGCATGACATGGTGGGCATCCACACCCAGCCCTGGGTCGGCCTGTTCGGGGCGGCGGTGGTGGGCGGGTATTTCCTGGTGGGCGGACTGGTGTTGCACCACCTGTTCAAGCGCTACCAGTCCAAGGACTACCAGCGCATGAGCTTCCTGCAATACAACACCTTGATGATGCTGCTGCTGCTGATGGTCTCGCTGCCCATCAAGATGGTGCTGCGGCTGGCGCTGCACATCAAGTACGTCTGGGTAACGCCGTGGTTCAACGTATGAGCCATGGGTCGTTGGTCTTTGGTCGTTGGTCGTTGGCTGTCCAGGAACCGTGAGCTGGGAATCGAGAACTTAAAGATGCCTCCGCAAGCACCGCCGCCGCAAGACGATCCGGTCGTAAGCCGGTCCTACGCGCTGCACTACCTCATCGCGTCGGTACTGCTCATCGGCTCGCTCTTCTGGGCGCTGGAGGATGAGTTCTGGGGCCAGCGTCCCTGGAAGGCCTACCAGGCCGAGTTCCAGGCGCGCTACCTCTTATTCCTGGACTCGGACTCCGCCAAGTCCAGGCAGTCCCTGGAAGACGTGGAGAAGAGCGCCGACTATCAGCGGCTGAAGCAGGCCTGGGAAGAGGCGAACCAGGCGGCCAAGCCCCGCATCGAGGAGTTGAACAAGCAACTCCATGAGGCCAACCGCAAGCTGGGCATGGTGCAGGCGGTGTTCACCGACGCGCGCGCGCTGGTGGGCGCCGATACCTATGACATCGAGACCACCACCGGCAAGGATGCACACGACCGCAAGCTGCGCGCTCTGGAGGCTTACAAGAAGAAGAAACAGTTCACCGTGGACCTGGCCGAGTACAAGGGCAAGCAGTTGAACTACGAGGAGCTGGAAGCCGCTTACAACGCCCTTAAGGACGAGAAGGGCCGCCTGGGCGGCGAGTTGGGCGAGATGCTGAAGCCGGTGGGCGAGGCCCGCGCCAAGCTGGATGCCTTCATCACCGACCAGATGGCCACCCTCACGCCCGAGCAGATCGCCGGCCTGAAAAGGAAGATGGGCGGCTGGGACCCGCAGATCCGGCAGATCAACGTGAACGCCGCCAACATCGTGGACCGTTGTGAGTCCTGTCACATGGGTGTGCGCGAACCGGTCAAGCTGACACTCGCCGCCATGACCCTGAAGGGGCAGAAGCCGGACATGTATGCCCAGGCCTTCGTCGGCCATCCCGCGGAACTGCTGAACCTGCACGACCCCGAGGTCTTCGGCTGCTCTTCCTGCCACGGCGGCAACGGTCGCGCCACCACCAGCGTGGAAAAGGGGCACGGCCAGTACAAGCACTGGCTGTGGCCGCTCTACGCCCGCGACAACACCGAGGCCGGCTGCCAGACCTGCCATGCCGCCGACATGGTGCTGGCCAAAGGCCAGGGGCCGGAGTTGGGCGCCATCATTGATGAGGGCAAGGAGCTGTTCCGCAACCGCGGCTGCAACGGCTGCCACCGTTACGAGGGCTACGACCCCGAGCCCGAGCAGTTGCAGGCCGTCAACCAGCTGCTCAAGCAACTGGAGACGCGGAAGAGGGAGGACCAGAGGCAGGTGCGCCTGCTCACCCTGCAGGGCGACCAGGCCTCCGACAACGCCGAAGCCGCCCGCCTCTACCAGCAGGTCGAGAACCTGCGCGTGGGCATCAGCAACCTGGAAGGGCGCATGGAGCAGCTCGACCTCCAGGCCCGCAACCTGCTGCGCGACCAGAAGAAGATCGGCCCCAACCTCAAGGACATCCGCGCCAAGCTGAATCCCAACTGGATCCCGGAGTGGCTGCACAAGCCCAGCGACTTCCGCCCCACCACCAGGATGCCGGACTTCCGGCTGAGCGACGACCAGCGCAAGTCCATCGCCGCCTACCTGTGGCAGTCGGCGCTCACCGATTCCATCCCCAAGCAGAGGCCCGGCGACTTCAAGCGCGGCGAGGAATTGTTCCAGACCCGCGGCTGCCTGGGCTGCCACTCCATCGAGCAAGACGGCCGCTTGCAGGGCGGAGACTTTGCCGCCGACCTCAGCCGCGTGGGCGAGAAGGTGAACTACGACTACCTGGTGCGCTGGGTCCACAATCCGCGCCAGCGCGTCCGGCCGTATTGCCCCTATGAGAAGAAGGACATCGGCCCCGAGGACTACGCCAAGAAGGGTCTGCCCTACGTCTTCGACCTGGAGCACTCCACCTGCCCCAACGACGGCCACGAGTTGCAGGTGCAGCAGATGACCGTCATGCCCGTGCTGCGGCTCTCCGAGCAGGACGCCGCCGACGTCGCCACCTACCTGATGGGACACAAGAAGCGCGAGCCGGCTTCCTATCCTGACGCCGCGTTCATGAATGATCTCAAGCTGAAGGCCGAGGGCAAGAAGTGGGTGCGGCACTTCGGCTGCGCCGGCTGCCACGAGATCTCCGGCTTCGAGGACGAAGGCCGCATCGGCACCGAGCTGACCGTCGAAGGCTCCAAGCCCATCGAGCGCCTGGATTTCGCCCTGCTCACCCATCCCGCCAAGACGGGCGACGGCGAGCCCAAGATCCAGGACCCCGCCTTCGCCGGCTACGTGAACCGCCTGCCCAACGGCCCCGCCAAGAAGCCCTGGTACGACCACAAGGGCTTCTTCGAGCACAAGCTGGCCATGCCCAACATCTATGACTTCGACATGCAGGGCCGCTCCAAGATCAAGGGCCCCACGGAAGTCCTGCGCATGCCCAACCCGCACCTGAACAAGGAACAGATCCGCGCGCTGGTCACTTTCCTCCTGGGCAGCCAGGAGACTTCCCTGCCCGCCAGCTACATCTACAAGCCGGGCGACGCGCGCAAGGACATCCAGGATGGCTGGTGGGTGGTCAAGAAGTACAACTGCATGGGCTGCCACCAGTTCCTGCCCGGACAGCCGACCTCGTTCAGCCAGATGACGCGCTACCAGGACCCGGACGGCAAGGAACAGCGCCCGCCGCAACTGCTGACCGAAGGAGCGCGCGTGGATCCTGTCTGGCTGCTGCGCTTCCTCTCCAACCCGGCGCTGAGCGCGACCGATACCAATCGCAACGGCGTGCGCCCCTATCTGAAGGCGCGCATGCCCACCTTCAACTTCTCGGACAACGAGTTGCGCAAGCTGGTGCGCTTCTTCCAGGCGCTGGCCAGCCAGCCCCAGCCCTACATCCCGCAGCGGGCGCAGGCGCTCTCGGCCCAGGAGACGGAGATGGCTAGGAGCCTGTTCACCAGCGTGGCCGCGCCCTGCCTGAAGTGTCACGCCACCGGCGACCCCGGCCACGACCGCACCGCCACCGCTCCCAACTTCCTCCTGGCCAAGGAGCGGCTGAAGCCGGGATGGATGGAGCGCTGGATGATCGATCCCCAGGCCGTCAGCCCTGGCACCTCCATGCCTTCGAACCTCTTCCGCAAGGACGGGGGGCAGTGGGTGTTCAACGGGCCGGTGCCGCCCTCCTTCCAGGGCTACAGCCAGGACCACACCAAGCTGCTGGTGCGCTACATGATGGAGCTGACCGCGGAGGAGCAGCGCCGCGCCGCCGCCCGGGGCGGCGCCCCGGCCCGCACCTCCAGCCGGCCGCCCGGTCCCGGCCCCCGTCGCGCCGCGGCGGGCGGTTCAAGGTAGAATAGGAAGCTTCCGCAGGCACTCAAATCCATTCAGAAAGGTGCGACGACTTTATGAACCGCAAGAAATCGCTGGCGCTCATGGCGCTATGCTCGTTGGTGCTGCTCCTGGCCCTGGCCGGCTGCAGCAAGAAGGAAGAGGCGCCCGCTGAGACCGCGGCGCCCG
>CBRAFF010000140.1:0-5140 GCA_967755155.1 uncultured bacterium | reverse complement strand
CTTCTCCGGGTCGCCGGGAAACTCCCTGCGGGCCACTACGTAGGCGTAGGCCAGCTTGGTCGTCTGGTCGTTGATCGTGAACTCGCCGCTGGCCGTTCCCGGCTTCTGCGCGGCGATGGCCGCCTTATCGGCATCCCCCAGACTCAGGGGATACGGCGCCACCGGCGCGCGGAACGTGACGTCGAACTGGTAGTGGGTATCGAAGAAGCTTCCCTCTTCTTCCGTGAACAGCCGGCCGGCGGCCGTCTTGCCGTCGAACACCTGCGGCTCGAACTTCGCCTTGGAGCCCGCCGGCACGTATCCATCGGAGATGGAGGGATCGTAGACCGTGGCGCTGATGGTGTCGTCCTTGGTCAGCGAAACTTCAACGGCGTGCAGGCCCTCCTTGGCCATCCTTCGCAGGGCGTCGTCGCTCATGCGCAGCGGAGGGATGGGCGCATCGCTCAGAATGACGCGAACGAACTCCTCCGTATCCCCCGGGTTGTTCTTCGACGCTTGGGCGTAGGCGTGGTTGAGCTTCACCGCCTTGCCGTTCACGGTGAGCGTGCCCGAGGCCGTGCCCGCCTGCTGGGCGGACGCGGCGGCAGCGAGCAGGGACAGGACGACCAGTGCGGCAGAGATGCTGCGGAGCTTCATGCGCGGCCTCCAGGAGATCAAGCGGGGAAGTCGAAGGTACCCTGCCGGAGGCCGCCGGTCAACGGTAGACTCTTTTTCTTTACATCCCGAGCCCGCTCCGCGGGCGAGGGAGCCCTACCCATCCCCGGACGGTCGTGGTGGCCATAGGGTTTCCTCGGCCTTCGGCCTCGGAATGTTAAGAAAAACCGCGCTACGTCGTCTCCCGCAGCTCTCCCAGGGTGACGTTGACCTCCATCTTCTGCTTGCCGCGATAGAGGGTGACGCGCACGGTGTCGCCGGCGCGGTGCTTGTTCATGACGTGGGCGATGTCGCTGTTGTCCGCGATGGGCTCGCCGTCGATGGCCACGATCAGGTCGCCGCCCAGCAGGATGGGAGTGTTGCCGATGTAGACGCGCTGGTTGCCGGCGCGCAGGCCGGCGCGCTCCGCCGCGCTGCCCGGCACCACGTGCACGATGAGCACGCCGGAATCCGCGGCCAGGCCCATGCGCCGCGCCGCCTCCGGCCCGATGGGCAGGCTGCGGATGCCCAGCGCCGGGCGCCGCACCCGGCCCAGCGTCACCAGGTCGTCGAGCACGGCCTTGGCGGTGTTGATGGGGACGGCGAAGCCCACGCCGGAACTTTGGCCCACGCTCGAGGCGATGAGGGTATTGATGCCGATGACCTCGCCGCGCGAGTTCAGCAGCGGCCCGCCGGAGTTGCCGGGATTGATGGCCGCGTCGGTCTGGATGGCTTCGTCAATGAACGCATCCCGCGCGCGCACCGAGCGGATGGAGCTGATGATGCCGCGGGTCATGCTGCCGTTCAACCCGAAGGGATTGCCGATGGCGAAGACCTTCTGCCCCACCACCAGGTTCTTGGAATCGCCCAGGGTGGCGGGCTGCAGTCCCGGCGCCTGGATGCGGATGACGGCCAGGTCGTGCGAGCGGTCCACGCCCACCACCTTCGCCGTGTACTTCGAGCGGTTGGAGAGCGTGACCTCCACCTGCTGCGCCCCGGCGATCACGTGGTAGTTGGTGAGGATGTGTCCCTGGCGGTCGAGCACGAAGCCCGAGCCCTGGCCCTGCTCCGGAACCTCGCCGTAAAAGAAGTCGAAGGCCACGGCCTTGGAGGTGATGTTGACCACCGCCGGCAGCACCTTGCGGTACACGTTGATGTTGTTCTGCTCCTCGGGGTCGAAGGACTGGGGCGCGGCGGCCTCGGTGATCTCGAGCTTGGCGGCTCCCGTCCAGCTCGCATTCTCCAGCGGGACCTGCGCCGGCCTCCGGTTGCTCAGGTAATAAAAGCCCGCGGCCAGCAGCACGGCCAGCAGGACCACTCGCACAGCTTTCATCGCAGCACTCTCCTCATTCACTTCGCCTTTTCCGCCGCCAGCTTCCGCAGCTCGGCGTAGATCTTGTCCACCTGGGGGGCGGTGGCCTCGGGCGCGCCCGAGTTGTCGATGACGTAGTCGGCGGACTTGATCTTTTCCTCGTCGGGCATCATGGCGGCCTGCCGCCGCGCCACCTCGACCTTGGCCGCCTCCAGCGAAATATTGTGGCGCTGGGCGAAGCGCTCCACCTTCTGCATGGGCTGGCAGGTCACCACCACCAGCTTGTCGAAGCGCCGGCCGACGCGCGCCTCCAGGATCAGGGCTGCCTCCACCACCGCCACGCCCTGGGGGTCGTTGCGCTCCACCGCCTCCATCCACTTCTCCTGGCGCTCGATGACGGCGGGATGCACGATGCCGTTCAGCTCGGCGATGCGTCCGCCGGCAAAAGCCAGGTCGGCCAGCTTGGCGCGGTCGATGGAGCCATCCGGCTCCAGGATCTCCCGCCCAAACTGTTGGATGACGGCATCGAACACCGCGTGGCCCGGGCGGGTGAGCTCGCGGGCGATGGAATCGGCCTGGATGACGGAGGCGCCGCGCTCGGCGAACAGGCGCGCCACCGTGGACTTGCCACAGGAGAGCCCGCCGGTGAGTCCGACGCGCAGCACGCTACCCTCCGGCGGCCGCGCCGACGGTTTTCCCCGCCGCCGTCCCGCGGCGCAGGCGAGCCGCGCGCACCGTGTTCGACATCAGCATGGCGATGGTCAGCGGGCCTACGCCTCCGGGCACCGGGGTGATGGCGCCGGCGACTTCGGCGACCTCGGGATGCACATCGCCCACCAGGGTCGAGCCCTTGGCGGCGAACTCCGCCTCGCGCTTGGCGTTGCCGCGGAAGTATTTCTCGAATTCGGCGGGCTCGGTCACCCGGTTGATGCCCACGTCGATCACCGTCGCTCCCGGCTTCACGAAGTCGCGGGTCACGAAGCCCGGCTTGCCCATGGCAACCACCAGGAGGTCGGCCCCGCGGCACACGCCGGGCAGGTCCCGCGTCTTGGAGTGACATACGGTGACCGTAGCGTGCGAGTTCAATAGCAGCATGGCCACCGGCTTGCCCACGATGTCGCTGCGGCCGACCACCGTGGCGTTCGCCCCGGCGATCTCGATGCCGCTGCGCTTCAGGATCTCGAGCACGCCCAGCGGCGTGCACGGAACCAGGCCGGGTCGCTGGGTGGAGAGCCGCCCCACGTTCACGGGGTGGAAGCCGTCGACGTCCTTGTCGGGCGAGACGGCCAGCAGCACGGCTTTGGAGTCCACCTGCGGGGGCAGGGGCAGCTGCACCAGGATGCCGTCAATCTCGTCGCGCCCGTTCAGCTCTTCCACCAGAGCCAGCAGTTCGCGCGTCGTGACCGATTCCGGCGGCGTGATCCGCTCGCTGTAGATACCCAGCGCTTCGCAAGTCTTGACCTTGCTGCGGACGTAGATCTCAGACGCCGGATTGTTCCCCACCAGCACCGCCGCCAGACCGGGCTTGATGCCGGCCTCAGCCAGGGCGCGCGCCTCGGTCGCAACCTCGGCCTTGATCTCACTCGCGATCTTGTTGCCGTCCAGGATGGTGGCGAACATGGAACCTCACGCGCGGAAAATGAACTCGGAACCTATATTAAACCGCGGCGCGTGATCGGGCCATCGGGCCATTGAGTCATCGGGTCATTGCAGGACCATGGATTCAATGATTCAATGATTTCAACCGCCCATGCTCCCCAAAGACCTGCTCGACATCCTGGTCTGTCCTGCCTGCAAGCAGCCGCTGGCCTACAGCGCCGAGAAGCAGACGCTGAAGTGCGCCGCCTGCCGCCGCGTGTATCCCATCCGCGACGACATTCCCATCCTGCTGGTGGAGGAAGCGAAGCTCGAAGAGTGACGAGAGTTCCCCGGGGCTAAAGCCCCGCTTCCGCTGGGCACCTTGCGGCACGGCTGAAGCCGTGCCCTCTCGATTGCTGGCCGTTCTGCCGGCTCACTGCCGCGTCAGCAGGAAGAAGCCATCCTCGGTGCGCACCAGGGCTTCGTTCTCGCTCTTCCAACCGAAGACGTCGTCCAGATTGAAGTGGTGGGTGTCTCCGGTGTTGAACTCCGGAACAGGCGTGAGGCGGAGCGTGCGGGCGTTGGTATCGAGATACCAGGTGCGCTTGGGGTCGTCCTTCTTGACCGGCATCTCCAGGATGACGCCGCGGGCCTGGCCGGGGACGCCGCGCATCTCGATGCGCCGCGGCAGCCCGTAGAACATCAGGTCCACCAGGCTGCCCGTTCCCTTGCGCAGCTCGCGGATCTCCTTGCCCAGCACCTCTTCCCAGGGCACGGGCGTCATGCGCTCGCCGTCGAAGTGGTACATGTCCGGCAGGATGCGGTTGATGCGCCCGTTGAAGGAGTTGATGTTCTGCAGCATCACCGTGAACAGAACCTCCAGTTCGCGCGGGTGCGGGTAGTACACATAGCCCAGGTCGTAGGCGTTGAAGCCCTTGCTCTCGCGGAAGAAGACGCGCACCGGCTTAAGCTTGCCCTGGTTCCAGGCGAAGACGGTGAGCTCCAGGCCCTGCTTGCCGGTCCACAGCGGGCCCAGGATCATGGCCGTCTCCGGGCCGGTCTGCCAGATTCGCGGCGGCCAGCGGAAGCCCAGCGTCTTCCCTTCCTGGAAGGGGTCGGGATCGGTATCGGCCACCAGCTTCTCCGCCTTCTGCGGCGTCAGGTGGAAGATGGCAGCCTTGTAGGGCGCGCCCTTCACCTTCATAAAGAAGAGGCTGCCCTCGGGAAACTGCGGGCACCAGGAGACCTCGCCCTTCACGTCCGGCGAGACGCCGGGCAGTCCGGGCAGCGGGTCGGGCAGCAGCGTGACCAGCAGGCGCGTGCCGTCGTGCAGCAGGCAGCCGCCGGTCTTCTCCGGCTTCTCGGTGCGGTAGGAAAGGATGGCCAGGCCGTCGCGGCGCACCCCGGTGACGGCAACGGAGTCGAGGATGTAGTTGGTGGAGCCGATCTGGAGCGAGTCGCCCTTGGCCAGCACCTTGTTCAGGCGCTCGCCGTCCCAGATGTAGACGTTCGAGTCGATGCCCACGCGGCAAAGCGGCACGTTCACGAACAGCATCTTCACCGCCGGGAAGTAGCCGCCGATGCCGCGGCGGATCTTCTTATGCACGCCGTCGGGCT
>CBRAFF010000139.1:0-5152 GCA_967755155.1 uncultured bacterium | reverse complement strand
CGTCGTCCAGCACAATCCCCCACCCGCCCGGCAGCTTTTCCAGTTGCCGCACCGGCGGCGGCTTGACGATGTCGAAGGCTCGAAAAAGTATAAGACTCACCAGCAGGTATTTCCAAGTGATGGGCACGAAGTAAGGAAAGCCGAGCAGCGCGATCATCTGCCCTGCCACCTCGTCGATCACCACCTGCTGCGGGTCCTTGCGCCCGCTCTCCCGCGCCACTATGCCCGCCGCCGCGATCCCCGCGGCCGTCGCTGCCAGCGCCAGCACGGCCAGCACCGGCAGGTGCTGCGTGGGAGCCAGCCGCATGGTCAGTACCCACCACAGAACCACCGTGATGATCGAGGCGTGCGTGCCCGGGCCGGGGCGCAGGTATCCCGCTCCGAAGAACGTGGCCACCCACAAGGCCCATGGGGTGACGCTGGTGCGGGCGATCGCGTCGTAGTTCGGTTCAGTCGGCGTCGTCATCGTGAAAGGGAGGCGCTGGGTCGAGCGCGGCGGACTCCGGCTCGGCCATAGGACCGGGAATGACGTACTGACCGCTCGCCCACTTGCCCAGGTCGAGCAGGCGGCAGCGCTCGCTGCAGAAAGGGAAGTCGGGAGCCGAGCGCGGCGTTGGCGCCTTGCAGATGGGACAGCGCAGGCTGCGCAGGCGCTTGGACATGGCTCAAACCAGTCTGGCCACCAGGTCGTAGTCGTGGGCCTCGGTGATCTGGCAGCGGTGGAACTCGCCCTCGCCGAGCTCCGCGCGCTCGCCCACGTCGTTGACGAAGACCTTGCCGTCGATCTCCGGGGCGTGCATCGCGGTGCGGCCCTCCCAGAGCAGGTCGGTTTCCGGCGACGGCCCTTCCAGTAGCAGGTCGAACTCTTTTCCCACCAGCGCGCGCTTCTTCCTGCGGCTGATTGCTTTCTGGATGCGCATCAGCTCGGCGCGGCGGGCCTCGATCTCGGCGGCGGGGAGCTTCTTCTCCAGCTTAAAGGCGGGCGCGCCCTCTTCGTCGGAGTAGCCGAAGACGCCCATCCAATCGAACTGGGCGGCGCGCACGAAGGCGCAAAGCTGGTCGAAGTCGCGCTCGCTCTCGCCCGGAAATCCGACGATGAACGACGTGCGCAGCGTCAGGCCGGGGACGGTGCGCCGCATCTTCTCCAGGGAGCGCAGGAAGATGTCCGCGCCCGCGCCGCGCTGCATGCGCTTGAGCACCGCCGGGGAGGCATGCTGCAGCGGCACGTCGATGTAGGAGCAGATCTTCTCGTGGGCCGCGATGGTCTCGAGCAGTCGCCGCGTGATCTTGTTGGGATAGGCGTAGAGGAAGCGCACCCAGCGCAACTCTTCTATCCCCGCCAACGCTTCCAGCAGTCGCGGCAGGCCGTCCTCGAGGCCCAAGTCCTCGCCGTAGCATGTGGTGTCCTGGCCGATGAGCGTGAGCTCCCGGACGCCGGAGCGCGCCAGCCGCTCCGCCTCCGCCACCACCGACTCGAAGCGACGCGAGCGGAACTTGCCCCGCAGTTGCGGGATGATGCAGAAGGTGCAGGGATGGTCGCAGCCCTCGGCGATCTTGATGTAGGCCGAGTGGCGCGGCGTGGCCAGGACGCGCGGCGTGGTCTCATCATAGAGATAGTTGGGCAGGTCGGCGATGGCGCCCTCCCAGCCGTCGCGCCGGAAGCGGCCGTGCTGCTCCCGCGCCTCGCCCTCGGGACGAGAGGGAAGCACTACGAAAGGGCCGTGGGACACGGCCGCCTTAGGCTGCGCGATCCCCGCCGCCTTCAGGATGTCTTCCAGCTCGCCCGTGCCTACCACCGCGTCCACTTCCGGGATGTTCTTCTGGATCTGGTTGCGGTAGCGCTCCACCAAACAGCCGGCGACGATGAGCTTCTGCGCCCGGCCACCCGGGTTCGAAGCAGACGCCTTGTGCGCCGCCATCTCCAGGATGGCGTTCACCGACTCCTGCTTGGCGGTCTCGATGAACGAGCAGGTATTGACCACGATGACGTCGGCGTCTTCTGCACGCGCGGTGATCTCCGCTCCGCCCGCGGCCAAAAGGCCCATCATCACCTCGCTATCCACCAGGTTCTTGGGACAGCCCAGCGAGACGAAGCCCACGCGGACTCGCTTCGTCGTGCGACCGGCCCCGGTCGCGGCTTTCTCGCGAGCTTCTGACGTCATTTGCTCGACTGGCATGGAATCTATCGATTCTAGCATCCGGCGGCGGATGCGCCGTTTGTGGCTAGCGCGCGGCGCGAACGGACTCGAACAGTTCGGGAAGTTGCTGGGCGTCCTGGGCCGAGTCGCCGAATCGCGCGCGCTCGTAGCGCAGGATGAAGGCTTCCACCGACTGGCGCACCTGCGGATCGTCGATGGTCACCAGGAATTCTTCCGGGGTCTGCGCCGGGGCGCGAGGCCAGCCGCGTCGCGCGAGGGTGCGGGTCATGCGCTCGTACCAGATGGTGGCCGCGGCCTGGGGCGCGCTCGCCGGACGCCGCGCCAGCCACTGCCGCCGTCCTCCGCGCCACAGCTTGCGGGAATTCATGAGCAGCAGCAATGCGGAGAGCGCGATCGCGCCGCGCATGCCCCACTCGCGCGGCTGCTCCTGCGCCTGGCGCCGCGTCCGGCGCGCGGCTTCCAGCAGGGCCTCGTACTTCTGCCGCGCCCAGCGCTGGAAGCTGGCGAAGTACTGCCGCCGGCTCAGGGCCATGCTCTGACCCAGCGTGTTCTGATGGGAGAAGTCGTAGTTGATGACCCACTCGCGCCAGAACTCGCTCATGGCGTCGACGTAGAGCGCCAGCCGCTGCCAGCCCGTGGCCGTGCCGCGCACCGCGGCGGGAGTGGGGTCGAAGGCCACCCAGCCCTGGCCGGGGAAGTAGGCCTCCACCCAGGAGTGCGCGTCGCTCGCCCGGATGATGTAGCTTCCGGTCAGGTCGTTGAACTCGCCGGTGCGGAAGCCGTTCACGATGCGCGACGGGATCCCCAACTCGCGCAGCAGGATGGCCATGGAGGATGCGAAGTACTCGCAGTGTCCCTGCTTGCGCTCGAAGAGGAAGTGGGCCAGGGGATCGTCAGGCGGCTCGTTGCCCAGCTGCAGGGTGTAGCCGTAGCGCGTTTGCAGATGGAGTTCGAGGGCGCGCGCGCGGTCGTAGCTGTTGGTGGCCTTGGCAGTGACCTCGCGCGCCAATCGCGGGATGCGCGGGTCCACCCGGGCCGGCAATTGCAGGTAGCGCAGGGCGATGGCCTGCGGGTACTCGCTCGGGGCGGCGCGCAGCTCGGCCGCCGACGGAGTGTGGATGTTGGAGACGCCCTCGTAGGCGCTGATCACCCGGTAGCGGTCGTTGCTGAAGACCGCGCCGCTTTCCTCATCGGTGGCGATGGTGCGGTAGTTGACGAAGAGGGCCTCCGCCACCGGCGCCAGGAAGAAGACGTCCGTGCCCAGCGGCTCGCTCACCACGCGGTAGCGGATGCGGGAGGACTGGGTGCGCGCCGTTTGCTCGGGCGTCCGCGGCGCCGAGAGCAGCACGAATCGGCCGCCGGAGGGAGGCGACGGGGTCAGCACGCTGCGCCGCCGCGTAGACCTGAACCAGAGGCGGCCGTCGAAGGCATCCAGGGCCACGCCCCGCCACTTCAGGTCGTAGGCGCCCTGGGTGTCGCCGGTGATGCGGATGTGCATCACCACCCGGCTGGACTGCTGGATCTCCCCGATCTGGCCCAGCCGCACCTCGTCGCCGAAGCCGCTCACCAGTTCGTCGCGCGAGGCCAGCGACGTCAGGTATCCGGCGGTGATGCGGGGCAGGATGAAGAAGATCCCCGCCGAGCCCAGGATGATGGCCACCATCAGGGCGAGCGAGGTGGTGGAGAGCGACCAGGGCATCTTGCGCCGCAGCTCGGCGGGCTCGCGGGCGCGGCCCACGGCCTCCGCCCACGAGCGCTTCATCTCCATGCTGACGAACGTGGTCACCGCCAGCAGCGCGAACAGGCTGAAGGCCGCCAGGAACAGGCTGTCCACGGTGAGCACCGCCGCCATCAAGACCATGCCGAAGGAGAGCGCCGCCAGGTACAGGTGGTCGCGGTAACGCTCCACCGAGAAGATTTTCACCGCCATGATGAGCAGGAGCAGGTGCACGGTCGCGATGACGAAGTTGTTCGAGAACAGGAAGAAATCGGCCAGGTAGAAGAGGACGTAAAGGAAGGTGATGTAGTTGGTCCAGCGGACGGGGATGACCGGGGTGCGCCCCTTGAGCAGCAGGTATCCGCGCAGCATCAGCACGGCGGCGAAGAAGACGACCGAGAAGGGGTCGAGCTTTCCTGTCCCGGCCAGCGTGGTGAAGCCGGTGACGATCAGCAGGTAGAGCGAGATCTCGTAGTAGCGCTCGATCACGCTCTGGCCCAGGCTGGCCTGCGGGGTGGATCCCGTGGACATCAGGAAGGATTGTAGTCCCGGTTCACCTCCGGAAGCATCGGGGGTCACATCACCCGATCACCCGATCGCCAGATCACCCGATGATAGAATTGCCCGTCAGGCATTGGGCCCCGCGCAACGCAATCCCGCCAATCCCGCCAGGTCCGGAAGGAAGCAACGGTAACGGGCTAATACGTGTGCAGCAGGTGTCCCGGTGCCTGGCTTACGTTTCCCAGAACCTGCGCCCGCCGGAACCAGCCTGAGAATTGTTTTTCCCGGCCCGGTAGCCGAGAATAGCGGTCGCATCACCGGAGAATCCATTTGCCACGGGCGAAGATCACCGCTCTTGGGACCTACGTCCCGCCGCGCCTGCTGACCAACGCCGACCTGGAGAAGATGGTCGAGACCTCCGACCAGTGGATCCTGGAGCGCACCGGCATCCGCCAGCGGCACATCGTGGACAAGGGCACGGCCACCAGCGACCTGGCGCTCGAGGCGGCGCGGCGCGCCCTCACCCTGCGCGGCATCCCCGCCACCCAGATCGAAGCCATCCTGGTCGCCACCGTCACTCCCGACATGTTTTTTCCCGCCACCGCCTGCCTGGTGCAGGACAAGCTGGGCGCGGCCGGCGCCTGGGGCTTCGACGTCTCCGCCGCCTGCTCCGGCTTCCTCTACGCCCTGCAGACCGGCGTGCAGTTCATCCAGACCGGCGCGCCCAAGAAGGTGCTGGTCATCGGCTCCGACGTGATGTCGTCCATCATCGATT
>CBRAFF010000138.1:0-5209 GCA_967755155.1 uncultured bacterium | reverse complement strand
CCCCGGGGTCCGTGCATCTAAACACCCGAAGACTCCCAACGCGCCGGTGCTCAGGCCGGTGCATACCGAGGTACGCGCCCGCAGGTTGACATTCTCTGGAAGGCGCAGACTTCGTTATACTTAACCGTTACCCTGGAGTGGGATTGGTGTCTCTTCTAGCAGGCAGAAACCGTCTTTTGGGGATCGTGATTGCGGCCGGGCTGGGTGTGTTTGTGCTGGCCGCGTTCGTCTCCCTGCGCGGCGCCAAGGTCCCGGTGCGCGCCGAAGCCGCGGTGCGCGAGACCATCAGCAACACCATCTCCACCAACGGCAAGATCGAGCCCCTGGAGAACTTCGAAGCCCACGCGCCGGTGGCCACCACGGTGCGCAAGCTCTACGTCCATGAGGGCGACTGGGTGAAGAAAGGGCAGCTCCTGCTGCGGCTGGAAGACGCGGACATCCGCGCCCAGGCGGCGCGGGCCGTGGCCCAGTTGCGCTCGGCGCAGGCCGACCTGACCGCGGTGCGCACCGGCGGGACGCACGAAGAGGTGCTGACCAATCAGGCGGAGCTGGTGAAGGCGCGCACCGAGCGCGACGCCGCCCAGCGCAACCTGGCCGCCATGCAGAACCTGCTGCGGCGGGGCGCGGCTGCGCCCGCCGAAGTGGAAGAGGCGGAGAACCGGATGAAGCGCGCCCAGGCCCAGGTCCACCTTCTGGAGCAGAAGCAGCAGGGGCGGTATTCGCGTCCCGAGGTGAGCCGGGCCCAGGCGCAAGCGGCCGAGGGCAGCGCCACCTACGCCGCCGCGGCGACCCTGCTGCGCGACGCCAACGTGCGCGCCGAGCGCGATGGCATGGTCTATTCCCTGCCCGTACGCGAGGGCCAGTACGTGAATCCCGGCGACCTTTTGGTGCAGGTGGCGAACCTTTCCACCGTGCAGTTGCGCGCCTTCGTGGACGAACCCGAGATCGGCCGGCTGGCCAAGGGCCAGAAGGTGACGGTGACCTGGGACGCGCTCCCCGGGCGCAGTTGGGAGGGCACGCTGACCCGCGTCCCCACCACGGTGACCCTGCGCGGCACGCGGACGGTGGGCGAGCTGACCTGCGAAGTGGCGAACCCGGAGATGAAGCTTCTGCCCAACGTGAACGTGAGCGTGCTGGTGATGACCGCGCGCCACGAGAACGCGTTGACCATCCCGCGGGAGGCGGTGCGCGACGAAGGCGGCAAGCGCTACGTCTTTGAGATCGTGGATGGCGAGCTGAAGCGGCGCGAGGTGGAGACTGCGGTCTCCAACCTGACGCGCATCGAGGTGACGCGCGGGCTGAAGGAGCAGGCGCAGGTGGCGCTGGGCTCGGAGAGCGTGGAGACCCTGCGCGAGGGCATGCCGGTGCGGGTGGTGCGCCGATGAGATTGCGCGCGCTCATCCTGACTCTAGCGGTGATGCTGGTGGCGCTGCCCGCCAGCCCCCGGGCCGCGGCTCCCCTGCCGGCGCAGGACCTGCTCACCCAGGGCCGCGTGGACGATGCCATCGCCCAGTTGACCGGGCGCATCCAGAAATCCCCGCAGGACGCCGAAGCGCACCACCTGCTGTCGCGCGCCTATCTCCTGATCGAGGCCTGGGACAAGGCGGTTCCCCCGGCGGAGCAGGCGGTGGCGCTCCAGCCCGAGAACAGCAACTACCACCTGTGGCTGGGCCGCGCTTACGGGCGCAAGGCGGAACATTCCAACTTCTTCAAGGCAGCGGGCTGGGCGCGGAAGTGCCGCGCGGAATTCGAGCGGGCGGTGGAGCTGAACTCCGGCAACGTCCCCGCGCGCACCGACCTGGCCGAGTACTACCTGCAGGCACCGGGCTTCCTGGGCGGAGGCAAGGAGAAGGCCCAGGCCCAGGCCGCCGAGCTCGCCGTCCGCGACAAGTCCGCCGCCCACATGGTACGGGCGCGCCTAGCGGAGGAGGAGAAGGACTACAACGCCGCCGAGCGCGAGCTGTGGCAGGCCATCGCCGAGAGCGGCCGCCCCGCCGGCTACTGGCTGAACCTGGCCGCGTTCTACCGCCGCCGCGGCCGCCTGAGTGACATGGAGGACGCTACCAAGAAGGCCGTGGCCGCCGACAAAGAGAAAGACCCCGCCATCCTGATGCAGGCCGCTGCGCTGCTGGTCCGCGCCGGACGCAACCTTCCCGGAGCCGCGGTACTGGCGCGCAAGGCCCTCTCCTCTCCTCCGGGCAGCGAGGGCGCTCCTACCTTCCAGGCCCATTACCTGCTGGGCCAGGCGCTGGAAAAGCAAGGCGACAACGCGGGTGCGGCGCAGGAGTACCGTGCCGCGCTCTCCCTGGCCAAAGACTACAAGCAAGCCCAGAAGGCCCTGAACCGCATCCAAGGCCAGCAGGACTGAGGGCCCCGCCCGCAAGGGTTACAATGCGGGACGGCGTCCGTTAGATTGCCCATCTTCCCTATCTTCCAAGGTGACCCCATGAATCCTCGCGCGCGCGCACGTTGCTTTGCCGGACTTCTGCTGCTCACTTTCCTCCTGGCCGGCGTTCCAGCGGCCTGGGCGGAACCGCTTGCCTTCCGCCGGGCCGTCGAGCTGGCGGTGCAACACAGCGGGGGCATGGCCATGGCGGCCGCCGACCAGACGCGAGCGCAGCAGAGCTACCGGGAGGCCCGCAGCCTCTTCTATCCCCAGATGACCATCGGCTCGGGGCTGGCCGCCACCTGGGGGTTCCCCTTGAGCATCGAGGGCTCGGCTCCTTCCCTGCTCCGCTTCAACTCGCAGCAGTACCTGATCAACGCGGCGCAGAAGGACTTCATCCGCGCCGCCAAGACGGAGTGGACCGCCAGCAACTCCACGCTGGAAGAGCGCCGCAACGCGGTGATCCTGGAGACCGCGCTGGTGTACGCCGAGCTGGACAAGCTGACCAACGCCGCCAGCGTGCTGGAGCAGCAGGAGGCCGCCGCGCTCAAGGTGGAGCAGATCGCCGGGGAGCGGGTGCGCGCCGGCGTGGACAGCGAGGTGGAGTTGACCAAGGCCCGGCTGGGGAAGGCGCGGGTCCATCTGCGCCTGGCGGAAGCGCAGGAATCGGCGGACGTGCTGCGCTTGCGCCTGTCCCAGCTCACCGGCTTGCCCGCCGCCGGCATCGAGACGGTCACCGAGTCCATCCCCGCGCTGCCCGAGGTGAGGCAGGACGACGACCTGCAATCCCGCGCCCTGGCCTCCAGCCCCGCCCTCAAGATCGCCGACCAGAAGGCCGTGGCCTCCGCCTATCGCGCCCGGGGCGAGCACAGGCGCAGCTATCCGGCGGTGGACTTCGTGGTGCAGTACGGCCTGTTCAGCCGCCACAACAACTACGATGATTACTTCCGCACCTTCCAGCGGCACAATGCCACCGTGGGGGTGGCCATCAAGTTTCCCTTCCTGGACTTCGCCCAGCGTGGCCACGCCAAAGCAGCCGACGCCGAAGCCCTGAAGGCCCGCAAGGAGGCGGAGGGCGTGAAGGAGCAGATCTCCTCGGAGACGCTGCGCCTGCAGCGCTCGGTGAAGCGGCTGGCGGCCTCGCGCGACGTGGCCAAGCTGGAGTACCAGCTGGCGCGCAGTGACGTGGACGCGGTGCGCGCCAAGGTGGAGGCGGGGACAGCCTCGCTGCGCGACGAGCAGGCAGCCCGGGTGGCCGAGAACGACCGCTACGCCGCCTTCCTGGGCGCCAGCTTCGAGCTCGACCGCGCCCAGATGCAGTTGCTGCGGGCCACCGGCGACCTGGAAAAATGGGCCCTGCCCTAGGCTTGCTCACCCGGATTCCGCCGTAGGCCGGGGCGCAAAAGCGTGTTAGCATAGACAGGAATCCTCAATCATGACGCCGTTAAAAACACTGTTCCTGAATCCTCCCTCGTTCGAGAATTTCGACGGCGGGGCGGGTTCGCGCTGGCCGGCGACGCGGGAGATCGAGTCCTACTGGTACCCGGTCTGGCTGGCCTATCCCGCGGGCATGCTGCAGGGTTCGCGCCTGCTGGACGCGCCTTCCCACCACGTGACGGCGGAGGAGACCATCCGCCTGGGCTGCGACTACGACTTCCTGGTGCTGTTCACAAGCACCCCGGGCTGGAAGGGCGACCAGAAGCTGGCCCAGGCCATGAAGGCCGCCAATCCGCGGCTGAAGATCTGCTTCGTGGGGCCGCCGGTCTCGACCGAGCCGGAGCGCGCACTGAAGGAGTGCGCGGTCGTCGACTTCGTGGTGCGCCGCGAGTTCGACTTTGCCACCGTCGAGTTCGCCCAGGGCAAGCCGCTGGAAGAGATCCTGGGCGTCTCCTACCGCAAGAGCGGAGGCGTGGTCCACAACCCCGACCGCCCGCCGCTGGACAACCTGGACGTCCTGCCCGACGTCACCGACGTGTATCGCCGCGACCTGGACGTCAAGCGCTATAGCGTGCCCTTTCTGCTGTGGCCCTTCGTCTCGCTCTACACCACACGCGGTTGCCCGGCGCAATGCACCTTCTGCCTGTGGCCGCAGACCCTGAGCGGGCATCCCTGGCGCCAGCGTTCCACCGACGCGGTGGCGGCGGAGATGGCCAAGGCCAAGGAGTACTGGCCCTGGGTGAAGGAGTTCTTCTTCGACGACGACACTTTCAACATCCAGAAGGCGCGCACCATCGAGCTGTGCAAGAAGCTGCAGCCGCTGGGGCTGACCTGGTCCTGCACTTCACGGGTCACCACCGACTACGAGACGTTGAAGGCCATGAAGGAAGCCGGCTGCCGGCTGCTGATCGTGGGCTTCGAATCCTCCGACCCGCAGATCCTGAAGAACATCAAGAAGGGCGCCACGGTGGAGCGGGCGCGGGCCTTCATGAAGGACTGCAAGAAGCTGGGCCTGGTGGTGCACGGCGACTTCATCCTGGGCCTGCCGGGCGAGAGCAAGGAGACCATCCGCAAGACCATCGACTTCGCCAAGGAGCTGGACTGCGAGACCATCCAGGTGTCGCTGGCCCACGCCTATCCCGGCACCGAGCTCTACGACTTCGTCAAGCAGAACGGGTTCATCGTCAACGACCAGGAGATGGTGGATGAGGGCGGCCACCAGCTCGTCCAAATCGAATACCCCGGGCTGCCGCGCGACTACGTGATGGATATGGTTCACCACTTCTATGACGAGTACTACTTCCGTCCCCGCGCCATCTTCCGCATCGTGCGCAAAGCGGCCTTCGACTCCGTCGAACGGCGCCGGCTCTACAAAGAGGCCAAGTC
>CBRAFF010000137.1:0-5217 GCA_967755155.1 uncultured bacterium | reverse complement strand
TCATCGAGAAGATGCACATGACCGCCACCCTCACCAAGTGGTACGAGGAGCACGGGCGGCATGAGATCTTCGCCGGCGGCAAGAACGTCAGTCTGGAGCAGACCAAGAACGACGTCTTCCAGCTCAACACCCAGCTCATCACCAATGAGGAGCAGCACGACCTGGACAAGCTGGGCATCGCCAAGACCGCGCGCGACGAGAAGCTGCGCGCCCGCGACCAGAGGGCAAAGCAGGAAGAAGACGCTCGCATGGCCAAGCTCTACCGCCAGCACATCCTGGGCGAGCAGCCGGCGAGCGGCGGCTTCGTTCCCGTGAACGTGCTGGCCTCGAAGCCCGCGCCTGCGGCTCCCCAGCCGGTCAAGGAAGAAGTCCTCGGCGACTGAGCCCAACAGCGTTTTTCCACCCGCGGCCGCTCCTCGGAGCGGCCGCTTTGCTTCTCGCCTGTCATCCTGAGCCAGGCGCGAGCCGTGCGAGCGTCGAGTCGAAGGACCCCTACCCCGCTCCCACTCTCCGACGGTCGCTGAGGCGCTCTGGCCGGTAACCGCCGGTCTTGAGGTAAAATCCCCCGCAATGTCTTGCCGGCGCATCGGGCTCACGTTTCTGGCGGCGGCCCTGGTCCTCGCCCTCGCCTCCTGCACCATGTGGAAGGAGGGGCAGCAGCCCTCCGCCTGGACCAGCGCCACCGGGGCCGAGGAGTTCGAGCGCCTTTTCTGGCAGGAGGTCAAGGCCAACCGCTGGAACGAGGTCGAGCGCCGCCTGGCGCCGGCCTATGTCGAGGTCACCTCCGCAGGGGTCCGCGACCGCGCCCAGGCGGTCGAGCGCCTGAAAGCGCTCTCGCTCGCCGACTACTCCCTGGGCGACTTGGAAGTCCGCCCTGCCGGCAACGACATGGTGGTGGCCTACACCATGACCTTGCGCTCATCCGGCGGCGAATCCAACCTGCGCATGATGACCGTGTGGCAGCAGGTCAAGGGCGGCTGGATCGCGATTGCGCACTCCGAGACCGCCGTCTCCCCTTGAACCTCCCGCAGAGTTCCACAATTGTAACAAAAGGTTACACTATGTTCAGCAAGGGAATGCGCTCGCTCCCCCGCCGGATTTCCATTCCTGGCCTTTGTTTTCATGGACATACAGCATCCCGGAGGGAATGGCAGTCTGGATGCTTGAAGGACTGTGGTAATATCGCCTGCAATCTCTCCCCCTGAAAGGCTGAGGCGCAGGCGAGTTCCCACCGCGCCGGAGAAAGCGAACATGAGAACCAGGCAAAGCGGTTTTTCTTTGATCGAGCTGTTGATCGTGATTGCCATCATCATGGTGGTGGCGGCCATGGCGACGCCCAACGTCATGAACGCCATTTACAACATCCGCTTGCGGGGGGCGGCGGGGAGCTTGGCAGGCCTGCTGCAGACGTGCCGCCAGGCGGCGTTGCACGACAATCGCTACTACACCATCAAGCCGGCCACGGTCACCGGAGCGCAGGGCGCCTACGTGGACTTGAACTACAACAACGGCTTCGACAATGCCGCGCCCACGGTGGAACCTCTCATCCAGTTTCCGGCCAACGTCAATGTGGTGGGCGCGGGCGCGCCCAACACCGCCAACCTGATCAACCAGTGCTGCGCCACCTTCACCCCCCAGGGCGGCGGCATCCTGCCCTCGTTCAACGCTCGAGGGCTGCCCTGTGTGGGCCTCGCCAATCCTCCGCCGGCCAACTCGTTGTGCAACATCCGCGACGCGGGCGGCAACACCGTCGGCTTCGTCTTTTTCCTGAACCAGACCCGTCCCTTTGGGGCGGTGGGCTGGGCCGCAGTCTCGGTCACCCCTGCGGGCCGCGTCCGGGTCTGGACCTACAGCGGTTCCACCTGGCAGTAGCGATGCAAAGAACTGAGGGGGAGGATCCCATGCCATCGAGCAAAACAACGGGAACAACGAGGCGGTCGCGGCGCACCCGCCAGGCTGGCCTGAGCATGGTGGAGTTGCTGGTCGCCATGATGGTGCTGGCCGTGGGCATGATGGGCAGCATGATCCTGGTGCGCACCGCCATCGTCAACAACAACCGCAACAAGCTCGACACCACCTCCACCGCCCTGGCCCAGATGGTGCTGGAGCAGATCAACTCCCGCCCCGTCACCACCGCCACCAACATCACCATCCTGGACTGCACCGGGGTGGCCCGCACCATCAATCCCAACGCCGCCGCGCTCCCGGGCGCCGGCGCTGCCATCATCCAGGCCAGTCCCCCCCCGGGCCAGAGCATCGGCGACATCGACTTTACCCAGGATTTCGCCGCCGTACCCGTGGGCTACGCCATGCAATACGTCACCTGCGGCGCCGCTCCCGGCACCCCCGGGGCGGCCGCGGGCGGGCAGGTGACCTATGAGATCCGCTGGAACGTGACCGCCATGACCGGCTTCACCAAGCTGGTGACGGTTTCGGCGCGCAAGCAGATCTCCACCAACACCAGCGCGCTGCCTTTCTTCTCCATCCCGTTCACGCTGCGCGGCATTGGAGGCCAGTAGGAGGATGCGTATGGATCCCAAACCCGACGTTGCCAGGCGCCAGAAAGGCTTCTCGCTGATCGAGTTGCTCACCGTGGTCGTGATCCTCATGCTGGTCACCGGCGTGGTCTTCCAGCAGATCGACCTGGTGCAGAAGAAGGGCCGGCAGGAAGACGTCAAGATGGACCTCACCCAGGAGTCGCGCGAGTTCGTGGACCAGATGGTCCGCGACCTGCACACCTCGGGCTATCCCAACAAGAGGATGTACATCGTGAACCTGGTGAGCATCAATGACCCCCGCAACGCCGTCGGACTCGTGGCGGTGAGCTCGACCTCGCTGTTGTTTGAAGGCGACGTGGACGGCGACGGCCAGGTCGACAGCATTCAGTACCAGCTCCAATCCAACGGCGGCTCCTGTCCCTGCACCATCCGGCGCAGCCAGGTGGTCAAGACCAATACCGAGCCCTGGAACCAGCCCACCAACTTCAACATGGAAGTGAACGACGTGGTCAACAGCGGCGGCGCCTTCCCCATCTCCGGGAATGCCACCTTGGCTTCGGGCGTGGTTGCGAACGACATTCTCTACGGCGACTACAAGGCCGCGCCCCTCTTCCAGGCCTACGATTCCACCGGAGCGCTGATGGCCCTGCCGCTCGACCTCAAGACCAATCCCACGGTCATGAACACCATCCGCACCATCCGCATCACCGTCAACGTGTTGGCCGGCCCCGCAGGGGCCGACTTCGATACCCGCATCCGGCCCGCGGTCTCCATGACCGCTGCCGCCCGCGTCAACAACTGAGGGAGGATTTATGAAAGGCCGGAAATCAAAGAAGGAACGGGGCGTGGCGCTGCTCATCGCGCTCTTCGCGCTCATGCTGTTGGCCGCGGTGGCCTTCCAGATGATGTTTGTGGCGGATACCGAGACCCTGGTCAACCGCAACTTCCGCGACTCGCAGCGCGCCTACGATGCCGCCTGGTCGGGATTGCAGGAAGTGCGCGAGCGCCTCATGCCGGAGAACATCATCCCTCACCGCATTCTCGCCCCGACCGCCCTGCCCGGGGTCCCGGGCTCCATCGTCTACGTGACCAACCCCCGCACCGGGGAGGCCATCGACCCCACCGTCGCCGGCACCTTTTTCGACAATGAGCTTTGTCATGAGAACTTCGTCGGCCTGGGTCTGGCCAATCCCGGCACCGGCATCCCCTGCACCGCCGGCCCGCCTTCGGGTGCCGTCACCTACGTGGCCAGCGACGCCCCCTTCACCAACACCTCGGGCGCCCTGGATTACAAGTGGGTGCGCATCACCATGAAGGCCAACAACACCGCCTACCAGGGCGCCGGCACCTACGGCCTGGTCACCGGCGCCGCTGCCGATAACACCATTCCCATCTGCTGGGACGGGGCCAACCAGGCGCTCAAACCCGCCAACTACGCCGCCTGTGACATCGACCCAGCGCTCATTCCCAATCCTCCGGCGGGAGGCTGGCCGACCTTGAAGACGGTGTACGTGGTCACCACCCTGGCCGTCACCCCCACCGGCGCGCGCCGCATGGCGCAGATGGAGGTGGCGCTCGACCCGCCCACCATCACCAACGCCGCCGTCGACTCCCAGGACCACGTCAACCTGGTCGGGCAATTGACCGTCAACGCCTACGACAACTGCAACTGTGCTGAGGTCAAGAGCTGCGACAAGTTCGGCAAGAACCCGGGCACGGGTATCAATGCATGCAAGCCGCCGCTGTACGTTGACCAGCCGGGCAAGATCTGCGACAAGAGCAAGTACGGCATCTACTCCTCCAGCACCGTGGACAATCCCGGCGCGTCGGAATCCATCATCTCCGGCCTCGACGATCCCAATACTCCTCAGAACGAGGGCATCGCCCAGAACGAGAAGTGGGTCTACGACATTCCCGGGCTGATTGACCGGTACAAGAATGAGCCGACCGTGGTCAGCGTCGCCAACTCACCCTACAGCTACTCTTGCACCGGGGCGCCGCTCAACTGCGGCACGCAGACCAGCCAGACCTTTGGCGTGCCTCCCACTTTCCCGCCCACCCCGCCGGAGAACCCCATCGGCCCGCCCAGCATGAGCAGCCAGATCACCTACGTCCCTGGCAACCTCAAAATCACCTCCAGCAGCATGGGAAACGGCATCCTAGTAGTAGACGGCGACCTGGAGATCAACGGCGGCTTGCAGTTTTATGGTCTAATCTTGGTGAAGGGCGTCATCAGCTTCACCGGAGGCGGCGCCGACAAGACCAACATCTTCGGGGCGGTGCTGGCCGGCCAGCAGTCGCTGGTGGATGTGGACCTGGGTGGCAGCGCGACCATCAACTATGACAGTTGCGCGCTGGTGCAGAAGAAGGCGCCTCGCCCGCCCAACGCCATCGCCTTCCGCGAGTTGCCGTATTAGGAGGAGTGAGATGAAACTGGTTGTGACGGTTTTCAGAGCCGCGTTCCTGCTGCTGGCCCTGGCACTGGTAGCCCCGGCCGGCGGCTGGGCGCAATCCGAGGAGCAGCAATCGCTCGGAGACGTGGCTCGCAAGCAGACGGCAAAGAAAGGCCAGGAAGAAGAGCAAAAGGGAACCAAGGTCCTCACCAACGAGGACTTGCCCACCACTGGCGGCATTTCCAGCCCGGGCCCATCCGCGGCGACGGCTTCTTCCTCGGCCGGCGCGGACGGGCAGGCGGCCGCAGACGCCGCTGCCGCGGAGG
>CBRAFF010000136.1:0-5327 GCA_967755155.1 uncultured bacterium | reverse complement strand
GCGAACATCCGCTACGGCATCCTGCAGGCGCGCCGGGCCTGGCTCACGCCCGCCGACGTCCTGAACACGCTGCCGCCCCAACAATTCGCCGCCGCCATGAAACGGCGCTAGCATGGAAGAAGACCTATGACCGAAGACGTCCCCAAGCCGCCGCCGCCGCCCAAGCCGCCGCCGCCCGACGCCGGGCACATGCCCATGACCGAAGAGATGGACAGCGCCCGCTGGACCCTGCCTCCCCTGGTGCCGCTGTTGATCGCCGCCACCGCCGTCGCTTTGCTGGCCGGCGGGTACTACTGGCTGGGGAAGGGAGAGATCGCCTCTTCGGGCTCGATCCGGGAAGTGGTCGCGGCCGAGCAGCCGGACAAGGCCAGCGTGCTGGTGCTGGTCCGGGTGCTGGTGGAGAACAAGGCGGAGAAGCCGCTGTGGGTGCGCGCCATGCGCGTGAGCCTGAAGACCAGCCAGGGCGAGTGGACCGACGAGGCGGCCTCAGCCGTGGACCACGACCGTTACTTCCAGGCGTATCCAGAGTTGGCGGCGCGCCGCGGCCCGCCGCTGCGGGTGGAGGAGCGTATCCCGGCCACGAGCAACCAGGAGGGGGTCCTCCTCGTCACCTTCCCCGTCACCAAGCAGGCCTTCGACCAGCGGCAGTCGCTCACCGTCACCATCGAGGCCTACGACCGCGGTCTCCTGGTGCTGCGGCAATGAAAAACGGCCCCGCTCGGCGGGGCCGTTTGTGTCTTCCCGGACTCGACCGTTACTGGGTTACGACCGCCGCTCCCTTGGGAGTGCTCAGGTAGCCGGCCACCTTGTTCTTCTCCACCGTGAACACCACCACCTCGTAGAGCTGGCGGTCGCGCCCGGTGTAGAACTGCAGGGGCTCCATCATGGTCTTGTCCTTCTTCTCGATGGTGCGGTCGTCGGCCAGCACGTTGAGCGTGTACTTGCCCCTCCTGGCGTCCACTTTCTTCAGTTGCAGGCTGACGGTAGAGATGGGCGTAGGGCTCTTGCCCTTGAGCAGCGTGAACTCGAAGTAGTTGCGCTCGCCGCGGCGGCGCAGGGCGTCCAGGTCCTCGCGGGTGCGCGCGACCAGGCCGCTTTGCAGGCCCAGGTCGCCGATGGTGCGCTCCAGCTTGGCCTTGGTCGCCTCCAGCTCGGTCTTGGTGGTGGCCACATCCGTTTTCACGCCGCCTACCTCGGACTTCACTCCCGCTACTTCCCCGCTCACCGCGCCGATGGCCTCCTGCTGCTTCACCGTGATGCGCGTCTCCGCCGCTTTCTGCTGACGCTGCAGTTCGGCGGTGCGGGCGGCCAGTTCCTTCTGCGTCATGCCCAGCTTCTCGCCCAGGGCCCCGGTCGACGCCAGCATCCGCTCGTTCAGTTGCGCCTGCTTGGCCGCTTCCGTCGCCGCCGCCTCCTGCTTCGCTTCCATCCTCGACATGCGCCCATACATGTTGAACATGGCGTACAGCGACCCCAGCACGTACAGCGCGGCGATGGTCAGCAGCACGTAGCGCATCATGCTTCCGTCCTCGGGCGGCGGGGCTTCGATCAGTTCCCGGTCATCGGACATAGCTCTCCTTTAGAAGTGCGGATCGGACTCGCAGACAGTTTTTCAGCCCGGCTGCGCGGTGTCAACCAAGTGGGGACAACGTCCACCGTCACCTGCGGTTGTGGGCGGGGGCGCCTTTCGCGCGCGGCCGCTTGTGGGCCGCCCCAGGGAGAGCCTCGAAGCCCGGTACAGCAGCCCCGTCCGCGGGCCAGCGGACCTCCATGCCGGTGAGGAAGACATGCTTGCGGGAAAGCGTGGCGGCGGCGGCAGCCAGCCGGCTGAACTCCGCCGGCTCCGCCCGCGAATAGGTGACGCGCAGGTAGCGGTGGCCGTTCTCTTCTTTCCATTCGGAGTAAGAGGGCTGGCGCTGCGCCAGTGCGCGCGCGCGCTCGAACCGCTGGGAGTCCTGGAAATCGATGAGCACGGTCAGCCCGTCGAATCCCAGCATGAGGCCGCATCCGTCGCAGCGGGTGTAGGGAGCCCCCGACAGCGCGCAGCGCGGGCATTTCGCCATGTCCCTTCCCTCCCCTGGGGCGATTAGAGCATTGTTCGATTTCCAACCGCAAGGCGGAATTGCTGCGAGGCTCGCGAGCCTCCGTACCCCGGATGGCACGGGAACTTTTGGAGGATTCTTTTACAATACTGCCCGTGAAGAGTTGGGACGCCATCGTGCTCGGTGCCGGGATCATCGGCGTCTCGGTGGCCCGTGCGCTGCGCGGGCAGGGCATGGAAGTGCTGCTGGTGGAGCGCGGCGAGCCCGGGCGCGAAGCCTCCTTCGCCGCCGCCGGCATGCTGGCGCCTTACTCCGCCGACACTCCCGACATCCTCTGGCCCTTCGCCGAAGCCAGCTCCCGCCTCTACCCTTCCTTTGTGCGGGAAGTGGAGAGCGACTCCGGGATGCAGGTCGACCTGCGCTCCCAGGGGACCATCGCCTTCCTCGATGCGCAGGAAGAACTGGTCTCCCTGCCCTGCCTGCCGGAGCTGGGTCCCTCGCAACTGGCCGAGATGGAACCCGCGCTTCAGGCGCCGGCGGGCCGCGCCTTCTTCCTGGAGGAATTCAGCGTGGATGCGCGCATCCTGATGACCGCCTCGCTGGAAGCGGCCCGCAAGCGGCGCATCCAGATGGTGACGGGCGTGACCGCCACCGGTGTGGAGCCCGCCGGCGGGCGCACCCTGCAGGTGACCACCGACCGCGACCGCCTGCAAGCCCCCATCGTGGTCAACTGCGCCGGCGCCTGGGCCGGACAGATCCCGCCCCATAAGTTTCCCATCCGCCCCGTCAAGGGACAGATGCTCGCGGTGGCGGCGCCGGAGGGCCTCGGCCTCCGCCACGTGGTGCGCGTGCCCTCGGTGTACGTGGTGCCGCGCTCCGACGGCCGCATCCTCATCGGCGCCACCCAGGA
Source organism: uncultured bacterium (assembly GCA_967755155.1). GTDB lineage: Bacteria > Acidobacteriota > Terriglobia > Terriglobales > Acidobacteriaceae > DASYVL01. Next base: position 2,375 of record CBRAFF010000136.1, on the reverse strand, counting down.
GGAAGCGGGCTTCGACCGCAGCGTGGAGCCCCAGGCCATCGAGCGGCTGCATCAGGCCGCCGCCGGCATCTTTCCCGCCCTGGGCTCGGCTCGCGTGGTGGAGACCTGGTCCGGCCTCCGCCCTGGCACCCCGGACGCGCTCCCCATCCTGGGCCCCACCGCCCTGCCCGGTTACTTCGTGGCCGCCGGCCACTTCCGCAACGGCTTCCTGCTGGCGCCCCTCACCGCGCAGGCCATGGCCATGGTCATCCGCAGCGCCGAGCCTCCCGTGGACATCACCCGCTTCTCGCCTTCCCGGTTCGAGCGCTGAGCACACTAGTGCAGTCCGGGGTTCCGCCCTGCCGGGAGCGTGACCAAGAGAGCGCACCGCGTGTATACTGAACCTTCGTTCAACGTGAAACGTATCTTTACCTGCGGCAATCTGTAACACTCAATACACAGGAGAACCCCGGACTCATGCCCTCCGCTGCCGTAGCCTATGCCCAGAAGAACCAGGAGCGCTTCCTCAGCGAACTGAAGGAGTTGCTGCGCATCCCCAGCGTCAGCACGCTGCCCGAGCATAAGGAAGACGTCCGCCGGGCCGCCCAGTTCGTTGCCGATGAGATGAAGCGCATCGGCCTGGAGCACGTCGAGATCATCCCCACCCAGGGCCATCCCCTGGTGTACTCGGACTGGCTGCACGCGGCGGGTAAACCCACCGTCCTCTTCTACGGACATTACGACGTGCAGCCCCCCGACCCGCTGGACGAGTGGAAGACCCCGCCCTTCGAGCCCACCGAGCGCAACAACAACATCTACGCCCGCGGCGCGGTGGACGACAAAGGGCAGATGTACATGCACCTGAAGGCTCTGGAATCCCTGATGAAGACCGGCGGCAGCAAGCTGCCGGTCAACGTCCGCATGATCATCGAGGGCGAGGAGGAAGTGGGCGGAGAATCCATCTCCCGCTTCGTGCGCGAGCACCCGGCGCGGCTGAAGGCGGATGTCGCCCTCATCTCCGACACCGAGTTATTCGCTCCCGAGCTGCCCACCCTGTGCGTGGGGCTGCGCGGCATGGTCTACACGGAACTGGAAGCCACCGGACCGATGACCGACCTGCACTCCGGGGTCTACGGGGGCGCCGCGCCCAATCCCATGGAAGCGCTGGCCCGCATCATCTCCAAGCTCAAGGACGACAAGGGGAAGGTCCTCGTCCCGGGGTTCTACCAGGACGTCAGCAAGCCCACCGCCGCGGAGTTGAAGACCTGGAAGGCGCTGCCCTTCAACGAGGAGCACTATCGCAAGACTGAGGTCGGCTCCTCGGTGCTGACCGGCGAGAAGGGATACTCGGTGCTGGAGCGCACCTGGGCGCGGCCCACGCTGGAAGTCCACGGCATGCCCGGCGGCTTCATCGGCGCCGGCGGAAAGACCGTCATCCCGGCGCGCGCGTGCGCCAAAATCTCCATGCGCCTGGTCCCCGACCAGCGCCCCGACAAGATCTTCAAGCAGTACAGCGCCTTCGTGAACAAGCTGGTGCCCAGGGGAATCCACCTCAAGATCAAGCAGTTCAGCATCGCCGACCCCATCGTGGTCAAGACCAACAACCCCTTCATCAAGGCTTCCACCGAAGCTATGAAGGAGGTTTTTCACAAGGAGACGGTGTACATCCGCTCCGGCGGCTCCATCCCCATCGTCGCCGACTTCGAGAAGCACCTCAAGATTCCCAGCGTGATGATGGGCTTCGGCCTGCCCGACGATAACCTGCACGCCCCCAACGAGAAGTTCCACATCCCCAACTTCTACCGCGGCATCGAGAGCATCATCCTGTTCCTGCAGCGCGTGGGCGGGAACCACAAGGGCTGAGCCCGCCCGACGCGCCGGTTGGCTTCGCTTCCCTCTCTACGGCACCACCACGTTCAACGTCGCGGTTTTCGAGGTCGCACCGCTGGTGGCGGTAATGGTCACGGAGTAGGTTCCCGCGGCAGTCCGGGGAGCGGCCTCCTCTTCCCCGTTCCCGCAACCGCTCAGCGCGAACAACAAGCCCAGCGTTCCCAAGAACAAGAGCAGGGAGTGTCCTTTCTTCCGGCGCCGTCCGTCGGGCCACAGCACCACGCAGGCCAGCATGGCGAGGGAGCCGGTAAAGAGCATGGCCCATTGCGGCCTCTCCGACGGCCCTCCGGCGGGCGGCATCCACGCGACCGCACCCAGGGTAGACACGGTCACCGTGCTGGTTCCCGAGGTAGTGTTCTGATCCAAGGGAATGGACGTCGTGCTCAGCGTGCAGCCTTGCAGTTGACTGGGCGCGTTGCACGCCACTGTCACCGTTCCGGTGAACCCATTGGTCCCGGTGACGGTGAGCGTGGAGCTTCCCGACCCGCCCGAACTCACCGTGATGC
>CBRAFF010000135.1:0-5338 GCA_967755155.1 uncultured bacterium | reverse complement strand
CGTGGACCTTGCGGACGAGCACCGCTTCCACCGGCATGATGCCCGAGGGCGGGGCCTCGGTCTCTCCCGCCAGCTCCTGCACCGGGACGGGCCCGCGCGGGCCGCTGGTTGCGACCCAGACGGTGATCACGGCGGCGATGGCGCCCACCACGATGGCGCCGCGGATGATGTTGCTGCGCTCTTTCTCCAGCTTGCGAACCTTGATGGTCTCCGACCCGGGCATGTCTTCCAGCGCCCGGGCCAGCTTGGCCAGCGACTCCAGGTGGTCGGTCACATGGTGGCCGGTGTAGGGAGTGGGGATGGTGAGCTCGCTCAGCTCCATGGCGCCGGTGGTGATGGTGAAGAAGGTGCGCGAGGAGCAGCACAGCTTCTGCAGATTCTGGATCACCACCTTGCCCCCCACGAACATCTTGGCCTGGGTGGGATGGTCGGTGCGCGTCTGGAAGCGGGCGTCGAACATGTCGTCCGGGGTGCGCACCAGGACGCGTCCTTCGGCGGCGCGCTCGCCCTTGGGCACCACCGACATGGTGAAGGTGGCCTTGGCTTTCACGCTCAGGTTCATTCCCGGCGTGTTCTCGCCGTAGGAGAAGCGCACGATGGCCGGCATGTGGCGGTAGTTGCCGGAGATCACCAGGTCGTTGCCGTCGCGGAAGATCTCGCCGCCCAGGGACTTGGCGATCTGCCGCGCGTCCGAGGTCAGCTCCTCGTAGCCGGAGAAGGTCTTCCCCCGGCGCAGCGCATGGATCAGGAAGCCCACCCCGCCCACCACCAGCAGGATGAACAGCGCCAGCGCGACCGGATGCATGGAGGTCATAGGGATAGCCTGCCTGAATCCTCTGGAGGTCGGCAGGTTGGCGCGAATGATACCCCGGCAGGATGGGGGAATCAAATAGCGGCGGGGGCGCGGCTAGCGCTTAGCAGGATGCTGCTTCAGCCACTCCTCGGCCCGGCGTTTGCCTTCGGCAATCTGCTCCGGCGTCATCCGGCTTTCGAGGAGCTTCAAGGCTGCTGTGCTCGCTTCCGGATTTGCCGCTGACGCCAGGCTGAACCACATGTACGAGGTGACACGGTCCTGGGTAACGCCTTGACCCTCCGCGCACATTACCCCCAGGTTGTTCTGGGCCTTGGCGTGGCCCTGCTCTGCGGCCCGCCGAAACCAGTCGGCCGCCTGGACATGACTCTGGGTCACACCTTCACCGCGGTAGTACATGAACCCCAGTTGAAACTGGGCTTCGGCTTCCCCTCGTAGGGCGGCGTCGCGGTAAGACTCGAAGCCCTTGGTGGGTTCTTGCGGCACACGATGTTCAAGGTGGAAGATAGTTCCGCTGGGGAGGAAACGGTCGGAAGATAAGAACACCAGCTTTCCATCCCGGACAGCCGCCCGCCATGACTGCGGCACCTTATGGGTCGCACTTGTGGAAGTACTAGTCCCGACCGGTACGGAGTATCCAGAAGGGCTCCCAGCTACGGGGGTCATTTTGATTCCTTCTCTGCTTCCATAAGACGTGACTGTCTCGGGCGGCAGAGTGACCGCGCCGATAACGCCGTGGAGCTTGGCGAAGCCACCCTTCCACTCCGCACCCACTATGGCTATGGAAAGTGTCGCACGCTCTTTCTTTTCCTTAGGGACATTCACGTAAGAAACTCTTGCCAAGAACTTCGCCTTTTGGGGAATCAATACCGCACCGGTCATAGGGCTCCGGACATCCTCCACTACCTCAAGTCTTACCGGGTCATCGATCTTGACCTTGTTTGCATCGAGCCCCTTGGCAAGTTCGGCGCGAAAGAAGGTTCCATCCGGGATCAGAACCTCCGTGCCGGGTGGAGTGGCTTGTTGGTTCGACTGGCCGACAACCAAGAGGGTAGTCGCCACCAGGAAGATGCACGCCAGGAACCTGAGCCTCATGCAATCACCTCCACCTCGGGCTCACGCCGGGACCGCCGAAGTAGGGCCATGGTACGCCCGAAGCTCAGCTCGCGGAGAACTATTCCTTTGCCAGGCAGGCCCCGGAACGCCAACCGGCTGCCGCGCTCCAGCCGCTATAATCGAGGGCCCATGACAATCAGCGAGCAGATCCAGAAAGACATGGTCGCCGCCATGCGGGCGCGCGAGGAGCTGCGGCTCTCCTGCCTGCGCATGGTGAAGACCGCCCTCGAGAACAAGCGGGTGGAGAAGCGCGCGGCGCTCGACGACAAAGAATCGCAGCAGGTCCTGAGCACGCTCATCAAGCAGCGCAAGGAGTCGGTGGAGCAGTTCGCGAAGGGCGGCCGGCAGGAGATGGCCGATAAGGAGGCCGCCGAGATCAAGATCATCGAGGCTTATCTGCCCCAGGCTGCCGGGGAAGAGGAGATCGTGGCCACGGTGCGCGCCGTCCTCGGCGAGATGGCAGCCGCAGGAACGGCCCCGGCCATGAAGGACATGGGCGCGGTGATGAAGAACGTGATGGCGAAGTTCGCGGCGGCGGGCGCGCGCGTGGAGGGGAAAACCGTCAGTGACATCGTCAAGAAAGAGCTTTTGAAGTGACCGATTTGAGAGTCCTGCGTGACGCCCGTCGCCTGGAAGAAACGGCTGGTGTTGTGATTGCGACGGGTGGAGCTCTGTTCAGCCTTCTGGGCAGGAACTTGTGGGGAGTTGCGACATGCGGGGCGGGGCTTGCGGGGTTCTTGGCTTGGCTTTGGTGGACGTCCAGCCGGCTGGAAAACAGAGCCGCTTGGCCAATAGTGGATGGCTTCGTCGAAAGTTCCAAAGTAGCAAGGAGAGCATCCGGGGACTTCAGCGTGTTTGGGGTGGAACTCTCCTACTCCTATCGCACGCAAGGGGACTACTACTCCCGCGAGTTCTTTCAGCCGTGCGGCTCCGAAGCAGAAGCGGACGAACTGGCAGCTGTGTTAAGACGCGACACCAAGGTAATGGTTCAATACCACCCGGAGAAGCCGGAAGATTCAATCCTTGACGTGGAGGTTCAAGCTGGAGCGAGGGGGCTCACCCTGAGTTCAGCGCTTCTCATCGCCCTCGTCACAGCTGCCGTTCTGATGGGCGCTTTTGTCATTGCAGTCGGCGCCGGTTTCTAGTCGGGGGCGTTAGTTGACACAATCCGCCCCCGAAAGCTTCACTCCACCACCCGGACCTTCACTCGCTTCCCTTCGGGCAGGCTTCCATCCAGCAGCTCCACCACGCCGTCGCGGACCACGCCGCGCACTTCCCTCTTGGCATCCATCCCGGCCGCGGCGGGCTGCCGGCCCATGCCCTGGTCCATGGCGCGGTTGGCCAAGCGGTCGGCCGCGCGGTTCTCCCGGCGGGCGACGTGCTCGATGGCGAACCACTCCAGGCGATGGGAGAGCGCCTTCGCTTTTTCGTAGAGCGGGCGCAGCTCCGGGCTCTTGACCTTGTACTCGCCCCGCATCTGCTTCACCAAGAGTTCCGAGTCGCTCAGCACCTTCACCGCCTTGTGCGGATGCTGCGCGGCGTACTCCAGGGCCGCGATCAGGCCGGAGTATTCGGCGACGTTGTTGGTGCGAGGTCCCAGGTAATGACTCAACTCCGCCAGCTTGCGCCCGGCGCGGTCTTCGACCAGCACGCCGTAGCCCGCCGGGCCGGGATTGCCGCGGGCGCCGCCATCCACCCGGGCCAGGATGTAGTCGCGCGGCAGGCCTGGCGCCGGCGCCGTGAACATCGGTTGGGTGTGTTGCGTGGGACGTCGCGGGCGGCGAGGCATGCGGGGATTGTAAACGAGGGGGCGAATGCAAAATTCAAAATGCAAAATTGGAGCTGGATGGTCCGGCACGATTCCCGGGCACACTCAAGAACCGGCAACGGAAGTCAACCGCAAGGTCCTTCGCCCCGACAAGTCGGGGCTCAGGATGACAAGCAGAAGTGTTCAGGTATGAGGAAGCTACTGCTGGCAACTGACAACTGAGTACTGCGTACTGAGTACTGCTTTTCAGCGCCCGTCGGCCAGCCGGGTGGCCAGGCGCTCGGGGAGCTTGGCGTCGGTGATGTGCTTCTGCGCCAGCGGGATGGTGTAGGGCGCGCGGATGTAGCTGATTTTGTAGGCATCGGTGTCGAACAGGGCAAAGGCGGAGCGCGGGTCGCCGTCACGCGGCTGGCCCACCGAGCCCGGGTTGATGAGGTATTTGGCCGTCTTCTTGAGCTGGAGTTCGACCGTCTCCACCTTGTCGCGCGTCTTGTAGACGGGACGCAGCGTCTCCCACGCCTCCCCCTCCACGGCGAAGCCGCCCTGGATGTGGGTGTGGCCGAAGAAGGTGAGCTGGGCCGGAGTGGTGGAGAGGGGCTCGTAGGCGTCGCGCACCACGATGATGTACTCGTCTTCGTCGAGCGGCGAGCCGTGCACCAGGTGCACGCCGGGCAGGTCGGGCATCTCCAGCGCTCCCTGGGGCAGGTTTTTCAGCCAGTCGAGATTCTCCGGGGTGAGGGTCTGCCGGGTCCACAGGGCGGCCAGGCCGGCGATGGGGTTGAAGCTGTCGATGCCCATCACGCCGCTGCACGCCTTGTCGTGGTTGCCGCGCACCACCAGGCCCAGTTGGCGCGAACGTTCGGTGACTTCGTTGGGGCTGCCGCCGTAGCCCACCACGTCGCCCAGGTTGACGATGCGGTCGTGGGCGGGCGCGGCGGCCAGGCAGGCTTCCAGCGCCTCCACGTTCGAGTGAATGTCACTGATGATCAGTATGCGCACAGGACCCTGGTCACAACCCGGCTTCTAACAAGAGGGACGGGAATTATAAATCAGGGCCTTCCCATCCCATCCATTCCAGCCACGTCTTTCATGGCGGCCACGACGGGGCAGCGCGCCCAGTGTCCGGGGCCGACTTCGGCCAGCGGGGGCAGGGCGCGGGTGCACTCCGGCACGCGCAGGCCGCAGCGGGGCTCGAAGGCGCAGCCCGGGGGGAGCGCCCCCGGCGGCGGCACCGTCCCTTCGATGGCCGCCAGCGGCTTGCCTCGCTCGGTGCGCAGCGTGGGCACGGCCGCCAGCAGGCCGCGCGTGTAGGGATGCACGGCGCGGGTGAGGACGTCCTGCGCGCTGCCCAGCTCCACCACGCTTCCCGCATACATCACCGCCACGCGATCCGCCACCTGCGAGACCACCGCCAGGTCATGCGAGATGAAGAGCATGGCCAGGCCCAGCTTGCGGCGTAGCTCGGCCAGCAGTTCCAGGATCTGCGCCTGGATGGTGACGTCAAGGGCGGTGGTGGGCTCGTCGGCGATGAGCAGTTGCGGGCGGTTGACGATGGCCATGGCGATCATCACCCGCTGCCGCATCCCGCCGGAGAGCTGGAAGGGATAGTCGCGGGCGCGGCGCTCGGCGTCGGGCAGGCCGAC
>CBRAFF010000134.1:0-5344 GCA_967755155.1 uncultured bacterium | reverse complement strand
CCATCCTGAAGAGCGCGCCGCCCTTCCCGGACTACTACCGGCGGATGAAGAAGGTGAACTCCGCCGGGCCGCGCGTATTCGGCGAGATCCCAGGCGGCGAGGCGCTTTCCGTCGCTGACTTCCGCAAGGGCATCGCGGAGAAGGACGCGGTGGTCATCGACCTGCGGTGGCCGGAGGCCTTCGGCGGCGGGCACATCCCGGGAGCGTTCAGCGTGGGCGCCGGGACGAACCTTTCCACGTGGGCGGCGTGGGTGGTGCCGTACGACCGTCCCATCTTCCTGATGGGCGACGGCGACGATTCCACCAGCTACGGCGAAGCGCGGCGCTCGCTGGTGCGCGTGGGACTGGACGACGTGCGCGGCTCGCTACGCGGCGGGATGCGGGCGTGGCTCGAGGCCGGCGGCGAGCAGGAGAACGTGCCGCAGATCTCGGTGGAAGAGCTGAGCGAGCGGATGAAGAAGGGCGCCTTCCTGCTCGACGTGCGTGGCGCGGGGGAGTGGACCGCGGGGCACGTGGAAGGAGCAAATTGGATCATGGGCGGCGACCTGGCGAAGCGCGCGGCGGAGTTACCCACGGACCGCGCGGTGCACATCATCTGCGGCAGCGGCTACCGCTCGAGCGTGGCCACGAGCGTGCTCAAGCGCGCCGGCTTCCGCGACGTGGTCAACGTGGCCGGCGGGATGACCGCGTGGAACCAGCGCAAGCTGCCCACGGTGAGCGGGCAGGCGGCGGCTTGCGTCGCCTGAGCCGCTGCCCGCCATGAGCCTGGAGTCCCGGGCTACGGTTTCTTCTTCCGTTTCGGCTTTTTCGCCGGGGGAGCGGGTGCCGCGGGTCCTTCGCCGGTGACGTCCTTGAACTGCGGGACGTCCTTGCCCAGCAGGTACTTGTCCATCCAGCCGATGATGGATTGCAGGCGCTCCACGCGGTGCCAGGGCTGTCCGGAGCGCGAGAGCTCGTGCGATTCGTTGGGGAAGCGCACCATGGCGGTGGGACGCTTGAGGAACTTGAGGGCGCGGAACAGGGCTTCGCCGCCCGCCGCGGGAGGCGTGCGCCAGTCCGTTTCGCCCAGGATGAAGGCCATGGGTGTCTTGATGTTGGTGACGAAGGTGAGCGCGGAGCGGTTGGCGTAGTCGGCGGGATCGAGGAAGGGCGGCTGGCGGAACCAGTTGGGCTGGAAGAGGGTGAAGTCGGCGGTGTACCACCAGGCGGCCCAGTCGGAGATGTCGCGCTGAGAGACGGCGGCGCGGAAGCGGTCGGTGTTGGCGACGGTCCAGTTGGTGAGGACGCCGCCGCCGGAGCCGCCGGTGACGCCCAGGCGCGCCGGGTCGATGTAGCCGCGCTTGATGAGCTCGTCCACGCCCGCCATCAGGTCCTTGTAGTCGTCGCCGGGATAGCGGTACTGGATGATGTTGCCGAATTCCTGGCCGTAGGAGGTGGAACCGCGCGGGTTGGGATAGAGGACGACGTATCCCCGGGCGGCCATCCACTGGAATTCGTGATCGAAGACGAACCCGTAGGCGGCGTGCGGCCCGCCATGGATGTTCAGGATGAGGGGATACTTTTTCTTGGCATCGAAGTCGGGCGGCTTCTGCACCCAGGCCTGGATGCGCTTGCCGTCGAAGCTGGTGTACCAGATCTCCTCGGGCTCGGTGAGGTTGAGCTCGGAGAAGAGCGGCTGGTTGAAGCGCGTGAGCTGGCGGGGCTCGCCGCCGTCGAGCAGGTAGATGTCGCCGAGGATGGTAGGGCTGGAGAGGATGACAGCGATGGCGCCGTTGGGACCGGGGGTGTAGTCCGTCACGGCCCGCTCCCCGGTGGTGACGGAGCGTACCTGGCTGCCATCCAGCGGGAAGCGCGTCAGGTTGGCGCGGCCTTCCTGGGCCACGAGCTCGATGATGGCCTTGCCGTCCGGCGTCCAGATGGGAGGGGAGGCGGAATTGGCGCGCGGGGAGCGATTGTCGCCAAAGACTCCGTCGCCCACGTCAAAGTCGAGATTGGCGGTGAGGTTGGTGAGCTTGCCCCCGGGAGTGAGTTCCAGCGTCCACAGATCGGGCTGGGTGTAGGAGTTGACGGGCTTGGTGATGGAAGCGGTGAAGGCGAGCAGCTTGCCGTCGGGCGAGATGGAGCCCGAGTCGAGCCCCATCTCGAGCGCGGCGATCTTCTGCATGTCGCCGCCCTGAGCGGGGACGGCATAGATCTCGGTGCGCGCCAGCTCGTAGTAGGGCTCGTCGAGGCGCGTGGTGGTGACGTAGATGCGCGTGCTATCCGGCGACCACAGGGGATTCTCTTCCTCGTACTTGCCGCTGGTGAGCTGTTGCGCGGGCACGGGCTCGGCAGAGGACGGGGGCACCTCCACTACCCAAAGATGCGAGATGTGCTTGGGATCCAGGTACCCGGGGCCGTTGAAGCGATAGACGGCGCGAGTGATGGTGCGCACGTCGCTGTCGCGTTCGGGCTCGGGAGCCTTCTTCTCGGCGTCGGCGGGCTTGGCTTCAGGCTTGGTATCGGGCTTGGCGGAGTTCTTCGCGCCCTTGCCGCCGGAGTTGGATGGCTTCTCCTCCTCTTTCCTCTTCTCATCCTGCACCCGCTGGCGAAAGGCCTTCTCTCGCCGCTGCTTCTCCAGGTCCTTTTCGTTGGCCGCGCAGAGGAAGGCGATGCGCTTGCCGTCGGGCGACCAGAAGGGCGCCCCGGCGCCCTGAGGGACGTCGGTGAGCTGCCAGGCTTCTCCGCCATCGAGCGGCAGGATGTGGATCTGCGGCGGCTGGGGCTTGCCGTCCTTCATGGAGCCGCGCAAGAAGGCAAGGCGCTTGCCATCCGGCGCCCAGCGTGGCTGCGAGTCGCGCGTGCCGGAGGAGAGGCGGACGGGCGCCGAGCTGCCGTCGGCCGCCACCGCCCAGATGGAGGTCTCGTAGCCCTCTCCCTTGTCATCCACGTTGACGCGAGTGAAGGCGACGCGCCGGCCGTCGGGCGAGACGCGCGGGCCGGCCACCCAGAGGAAACGGAAGATGTCCGTCTCGGTGATGAGCCGCTTCGCGGGCTGCTGGGAGAATGCGGCCGAGGCCAGGGCCAGGGCGAGGGTGAGGACCACAAGACGGCGCAAGCGCATGGGAGAACTCCTTGAGGAAGGGAAGTTATACGTCAGCGGGGTGCGGATTGCCAATCGCCAAGGGGGTGCCCCACCCTTGTCGCTCCCGTTTTTGGAGCGACAGGGTGGGGGTTTCTTCGTCAATCGGTAGGATACTTCGCCTCGGGTGTCTGCGGTCCTGACAGAAATCCCCACCCTCCGCCAAAACCGGGCGGAAGGGTGGGGCAACCCCGCCAATTTCCGATTTCCGATCGCCCGCGCCGACAGCCGCCGAGACGGCGGCGCTACACGGTCAGGGTGGCGGTGTAGAGCGTTTGGTCGGGGTCCATCTTGAGGACGAAGCCGGTCTTCCTGGCCAGGCCCTGCATCTCCTTATTCTCGGGGAGGATGTTGCCGGTGACGCGCTCCAGCTTTTCGTCGCGCGCGATCTGGGTAAGGCGGCGCATGAGTTCGAATCCCAGGCCCTGTCGCTGCTGGAGGTCGCTGACCAGGACGGCGAACTCGGCCTGGTTGCGGCCATGCAGCTTGCTGAGGCGGCCCACACCCAGGATCTCGCGGGCGGCGGCGTCGACTGAGTTGCGCTCGGCCACCAGCGCCATCTCCCGGTCGTAGTCGATGAAGCAGATGCGCACCAGGCGCTCGTGGGCCACGCGGGTGGAAAGCTGCGTGACCTGGAAGTAGCGCATGTAGACGCTGCGCTCGGAGAGCGTCTGGTGGAAGCGCACCATCTGCGGCTCGTCCTCGGGGCGGATAGGGCGGATGGTCACCTCGGTCCCGTCCTTCATCCTCCAGGTGGAGACGTACTGCGCGGGATAGGGGCGGATGGCCGGGGGAGGGACGTCGGCGAGCCCGACGCCCGGCTGGTGCAGCACGATGCGGGCGTCCAGCGCCAGCAGTCGCTCGGAGGAGGCGAGCAGCGGGTTGATGTCGACCTCCTTGATCCAGCGCTGCTCGACGATCAACTGGCTGAAGCGCACCAGCAGCGCCTCGAGCGCGGTGAGGTCCACGGCTTTGCGTCCGCGCACTCCCTGGAGCGCGGTGAAGATATGGGTCTGCTCCATCAGGCGGCGGGCCAGGGTGGTGTTGAGCGGAGGCAGGGCCAGAGCGTGGTCGCGGAAGACTTCCACCATCTGTCCGCCCAGGCCAAAGAGCATCACCGGGCCGAACTGGGGATCGAGCGTCGAGCCCAGGATGAGCTCGTAGCCCTCAAGTGCGACCATGGGCTGCACGGTCACGCCCAGGAAGTGCGCCTCGCCCGCCTTCTCGGTGACGGCCTGCTGGATGGCGCTGTAGGCGGCGCGGACCGCCTTGTCGTCGCGCAGGTCGAGCTTCACTCCGCCCACGTCGGTCTTGTGGGTGATGGTGTGGGAGAGCAGCTTGAGCGCGACCGGATATCCCAGCTCACGGGCCAGGCGCACGGCCTCGCTCTCGCTGCGGGCCACGCGGGTCTCGACCGTGGGGATGCCGTAGAGCTGGAGCAGTTGCTTGGACTCGGCCTCGGTGAGCAGGGTGCGCGCTTCCTCGCGGGCCTTCTGGATGAACTCTTCGGCGTCGGCGCGGCGGCTGGGATGCGCCTGCAGCTCGGTGAGCGTGGGCGTTTCGTAGAGCCCGCGCAGATTGTAGGAGGAGCGCCACCTGTACTGGAAGGCGCGCGCGGCGGTATCAGGATAGGCGAAGGTGGGGATGCCGGCGCGGTTGAGGACCTCCACGCCGCCGGCCACGCCGGCCCCGCCCATCCAACTGGCAAGAATGGGTTTGGGAAAAGTTCGCGCGTAGGGGGCAAGACGCTGGGCGGTGGAGGCAGGGTCGGTCATGCCCTGCGGGGCCATGATGACCAGCATGCCGTCGCTCTCAGGATCGGCGGCGACGGCCTCCAGGGCCTTGGCGTAACGCTCGGGATCGGCGTCGCCCAGCACGTCCACGGGGTTACTGTGGCTCCAGTGGGGAGGCAAGAACTGGTCCAGGGCGTGGAGCGTCGACTTGGAAACCGAGGCCAACTCGCCGCCGGCGGCGATCAGAGCGTCGGTGGCCAGCACGCCGGGCCCCCCGGCATTGGTCAGCATGGTGAGCCGGGGCCCGCGGGGGCGGGGCTGCTTGCTGAGCACCTCGGCCATGTTGAAGAGGTCGCCGATGCTCGAGACGCGCAACACGCCGGAGCGGCGGAAGGCGGCGTCCAGCACGTCATCGCTGCCGGTGAGCGCGCCGGTGTGCGAGGCGGCGGCGCGGGAGGCGGCTTCCGTCCGTCCCGCCTTGATGACGATG
>CBRAFF010000133.1:0-5375 GCA_967755155.1 uncultured bacterium | reverse complement strand
AGCGCGGAAGGAATCGAACCTTCAACCTACTGATTAAGAGTCAGTTGCTCTGCCAATTGAGCTACGCGCCCACGTTCGAACGGGAAACATACGGCGAGAAAAAGATTATAGCAGGAGCGCAATTGGCAATTAGCAATTGGCAATTGGCAATTGGCCAAACCAAGAGCCGAGGACCAAAGGCTAAGTGCTAAGTGCTGACGGCTGGCCGGCGAGACGCCGGCGCTACGGCTGGGTTGTCTTAGAAGTTGAAGGCGAGGCCGCCGCGGATGGAGCGGGGAGCCTGCATGAGGTAGAGGGTGTGGCCGTCCTGTCCGAAGACGGGGACGTAGCCCTCGGCCAGGAGGTTGCGCACGTCGATGAGCACCTCCATGTGTCCGAGCGAGGAGCACTTGGGCAGGGGCTGGCGGATGAAGAAGCTGAGGAAGGGATCGGCCTGGCCGGGGGAAGCGTCGAACATATCCACCGGGGTGAGGGCCTGGGAGCTGGTCCACTTGTAGGAGGCGATCCAGCGGGTGCCGGCGCGGGGCACCTGGCCCATCATCCTGGCGGAAACGGTGTGGGCGTAGCGGGTGCGGAGCGAGGCGGGCACCTGGTCGAAGGAGAGGTGGGAGCCCTCCAGCTCGCGCACGCCGCCGTAGGCGTAGGAGAGGGAGGCGGTGAGGCGCGAGTCCAGCTTGCGCTCGGCCACCAGGCGGAGGCCGCGGGTCTCCAGGGTGCCGCCGTTGAAGGTGAAGGTGTCGGAATAGACGTCGGGGAGGAACTCGCCGGAGGCGGAGTTGACGGCGCCGGCGCCCATCAGGGCGGTGTCGGCGACGTGGTCGCTATAGACGGCGAACTGCAGGTTGTTCTTGCCCTGGCGGCGGGAGAGGGAAATCTCCTGGTGGCGGGCGCGCTCCAGGCGAGGCTGGGAATCCAGGAGCGTCACGCGCGGGCCGGACTCGGTGAGGTCGGCGGGGGCGGTATCGAATCCCTTGGCCAGGCGGGTAGAGGGCTGGGCGGTGGCGTACTGGTAGCGGACGACGGTGTTGGGGGAAAGGTGGACGCCCACGCCGCCGAAGGGCCGGAAGGCGTTCACCCGGCCGCGGAACTGGATGGCCTGCAACTCGCCGCCGTAGTTCAACTCGACGAAGTCCATCAGGGTCATGGAGTCGGAGAGGGAGAGGGCGAGGGCTTCGAGGGCGGCGTCGCGGGCGGAGGCATCGGGCACGGCGAGACGGCGGAAGGTGACGGCCACCTCGGGATGCGAGCCGTTGGGAAGCTGGTGCGAATAGGTGCCGCGGAGCACCGCCGTAGGAGAGCCGCCGTAGCCCACGTTGCCGGCGAAGGAAACGGTCCCGGCGGAGGAGAACAGGGAGCGCTCCACGTTGAACTCGGCGGTCTGATCGCCGGCGCTTCCCAGGCCTTCGTTCTCGGCGCCGGCCACAAAGGCGACGCGGGCCTTGAGGGCGCGGTCTTCTTTGCGGGAAGAGCTGGAGACCACCACCAGGGGGCCGTCCTCGACCACGCGCAGGATGGGGCGGTTGGCGGTGGAGCGCAGCGTCCACTTCCAGTCGTCGTCGTCCTCGGCAGCGCGGCGGCGGGCGGGCAGCAGTTCCATGGCCTCGAACAGGGTATTGAGGGTGAGGTTGACGGCCAGGTGGGCGCCGGGGCGCAGGGCCACGTTCTCCCGCAGGGTGGGCAGGAAGGCGGGGGCGGTGACCTTGACGAAGTAGACGCCGGGAAGCAGGCCAGCGGCGCGGTAGAAGCCGCGGGCGTCGGTGAAGACGGTGAGGGGCTCGAAGCCGCCGGTGAAGACCTCGACGCTGGCGCCCATCTGGGGCGTGCCGCGGGAGTTCTTGACGTAGCCGCTGATGGAGCCGGGCTTGGCGGCGGCGAGGGCGGGGGTGGCGAAAGCCAGCGCCAGCAACGCCCATCCCAGCTTGTTCCCTGCGCTCACAGTCTGTGCCGGTCCTTTCTTCCTACTCGACGATGAACTTGGCCGAGGGCGAAATGGACTGCTTGGAGACGTTGTCGTTCACCTTGACGATGACCTGATAGGTGCCGGGCTCGAGGGCGGCCAGCGACACCTGCTTCTCCAGCGTCACCTGGTCTCCGAGGTTGCCCATCTGGTCGGTGGACTCGCTGACGTGGACCACCGTCTGGTTGCTGGCGGTGTTCACGACCTCATACTGGAAGGACGCCGAGGGCCGGTTGGTCTTCTCATCCACCCCCAGGTTGTAGACCTGCATCCAGAAGCTGAGCTTTTGGGCGCGCTTGAAGCTGGCGGGCTTGCCGTCGGAGGATTCCAGGCGCGGCCGCACCTTGGTGGTGCCGATGACGAAGCTGCCGGTGCCCACGTCGCGGGGCGCCACCCGCTCCATGGAATCGGCCAGGATGAGGGTGGAGGAGGCCAGCTTCTCGTCGCCGAAGTCGGGCACCAGGATGCCCTTGCTCCAGGTCCCCATGCGGTCGCCGTTCACGTCCTTGACCACCAGGTCGAGGCGGTAGCGTCCGGGGCGCAGAGGCGAGGCCTTCCAGTAGATGGAAGAGTTGGCGACGGTCTTCTCGAACAGCTCGGCGGGGACGTCGACCTGCACGACGTCCTCGAAGGTCTGGGCCCTGCGCCCGGTGAGGGTGGTGAGCCGCCCATAGATGTTGACCACGCCGCGCTGGATACCGTCCTTGTTGACGAAGGTGATGTCGCGGTTCTTCACCTGCACGCTCACCGGGACGAGCACCGTATCCGAAGTGATGCGGACGAAATCAACGCGCACGTCAAAGGGCATCAGGTTCGCGCGGATCTTGTGGGTGACCACTTCTTCCAGGTCCTTGAACTTGATGGCGGGCGCCCGGCTGAGCTTGCCAAGCTGGTCGAGGCGGTCGAACTGGTTGTTGTGCTGGCGATGGCTGGAGAGCGGTCCCTGGCTCAGGCGCTCGATGCCGCCGGTAGTGAAGCGGTCGACCTTGTTGGCCAGCCCCATCTCCTCGAACCAGGTCTGGCCGGCGTTGGGGACCATGAGCAGCGCGTCCTTCTCCGAGCGGTCGATGGTCATGTGATAGTCGTTGCACATGCAGGTATCGACGAACTCGATCATGATCTCCTGGCCGATCTCCTCCAGGTAGCGGTAGCGCCAGATCTCAAAGGGATAGGTGGAAGTGGCGCCGCCGCCCTCCTCCGCCGGGCGCTGGTAGTGGCCGCCGCTGGGATGGGACTCGATCTCATCGGGCGGGCCGAAGATGACGTAGATGCGGCCGCGGTCGGTGCGGAAGCCTGCCTTGCCCGACTGGTAGCGCTCGTTGGCGTAGGCGATGCGGCGGTAGTGCTCTTCCTTGTACTCGTTCTCCATGGTGTCGGGAGTGGGGTCGCGGCGCAGCCAGAACTGCTCGATGAACTGGTCGCGCTCCTCGTCATTGGAGAGCTGCTTGAAGGCCGACATTTCCTCGTCGGTGATGATCCAGCGCACGTCCTCGTCCAGCCAGCGCCTGAGCTCCTTGCTCAGCTCCTGCTTGAGGGCCTTCTCGCTGGCCTTGCGCTGCTTCTCGGTCAAGGGGCGCTTGAGAGGATCTTCCTGAGGATTGGGCGGCGGGGGCGCGTCCGAGTTCTGGGCCGGAAGCAGGCTGGCGGACAGGAAAAGGGCCCAAGCACCCAGGAGAAGAACACCACGGAGACCGCGCCAGCGCATGGACAGAGAGACGCTCCCAACAGGTATTTGGATGCCTAGATTTTAGGTTGTTTTCCAGGGCGAAGCAAGCTCTAAAGTCAAGTTTTCCAGTCGCTTCCCTGCCTCGGGACGGGCGGGAACAGGGGGCAGCCGGGAGGGGCGCGCGCCGGGGCTACCGGCCAGCCCAGGGCTTCCCGAGTTTACCTTGCAGCAGCTATAATCCTGACATACGGGACAAGGCAGGAGCGCGCCCGCGGCGGGGACGCAGACCGCGCGGGCCGCGAAACTTTTCACCGCACCCCAACGTATCAGTCCCAAGGGGTGCTGCGGCCCAGGTGCGGAGGCGGGACCACTTCAATGAACTGGAAGAAGATTGCAATCATAGGCGGGGCAGTGGTGGTGGTGCTGGCCATCGTGGCCTTCACGGTGCAGCAGAGCCAGAAGAACGTGGTCGAGGTGCAGATGGGCAAGGTGGAGCGCCGCGACCTGTCCTCGACGGTGACGGCCTCGGGCGAGATCAAGCCCAAGACCTTCGTGAACATCAGCGCCAACTCCTTCGGCCGCATCCTGAAGCTGTACGTGCAGGAAGGGGAGCGGGTGAAGCGGGGCCAGTTGCTGGCGCAGTTGGAGAACGTGCAATCGGCCTCGGACGTGGCGGCCATGCGGTCGTCGCTGGAAGCCACGCGCACCGACGCGGTGGCGGCGGACGCCGGCTTCAGCCGCGCCAAGGCGGACGCGGAGCGCACCAAGCTGGACTGGGAGCGCGCCGAGGGCCTCTACAAACAGGGCCTGATCCCCAAGTCGCAGCATGACTCCAGCAAAGCTGCCTTTGAGTCCGCGGCCGCTGCCCTGGCGCAGACCAAGGCGCAGCGGGAATCGGCGCAGGGGCGCGTGGGCCAGGCCCGCGCCACCCTGACCGGGGCCTCCGACCGCTTGAGCAAGACCAGCTACGTCGCTCCCTTTGACGGGGTGGTCACCAACCTGCCGGTGCGGGAGGGCGAGAACGTGGTCATCGGCATCCAGAACGCTCCGGGAAGCACCCTGATGACCATCGCGGACCTTTCGGTGATCACGGCCGAGGTCAAGGTGGACGAGACGGACATCGTCAACGTGAAGCTGGGGCAGCCGGCCGAGGTGACCATCGACGCCATCCCCAACAAGGTCTTCAAGGGCAAGGTGACGGAGATCGGGAACAACGCCATCATCCGCTCCACCGGCATCTCCACGCAGCAGACCACCGTGGGCAGCCAGGAAGCCAAGGACTTCAAGGTGGTGGTCACGCTCGACGAGCCGCCGGAGAACCTGCGGCCCGGACTTTCCACCACCGCCAAGGTGACCACGGCCACCAAAAGCGGCATCCTGGCCATCCCCATCCAGGCGCTGACCATCCGCACCGAGGACGAGCTGAAGACGGCCACGGAAAAGGACAAGGGCGCGGTGCAGGCCGCCCCCAAGGGCGGGGACAAGAAGAAAGAAGAGATCCAGGGCGTATTCGTGGTGGGGGCGGACAAGAAGGCCAAGTTCGTGAAGGTGGAAACGGGCATCACCGGGACCACCGACATCGAGGTGTTGAGCGGGCTGAAGGAAGGCGACGAGATCGTGACCGGCAGCTACAAGGTGCTGCGCACGCTGCGCAACGGCGCGGGCGTGAAGAAGGAGAAGGCGGAACCCAAGAAAGAGGAGTCGTCCTCGTGACCTTGGCGGCGCCCGCGCGTCTAATGCGGGAGCAGCCGG
>CBRAFF010000132.1:0-5382 GCA_967755155.1 uncultured bacterium | reverse complement strand
GACTTCTTGAGCTTCACGTAGTCGCCCACGATACGGACGATGTCCGCTTGCTGCTTGACGGTATCAGCGAAGGAGCCGGGGGTGGACATGCGCCTTTAGTCTCGCCGCGAATCAACGCGGAGGAACGGGAATGGATTCGAGAGAATCCATTCTATTCTGGGGCGGGCTTGTGTACCGCTGTGGATATCTCGCCCGGGTGGGGCGGCGTCAGCGCGCGGCGACGGTCGCGGGAGCGTTCTGGGCAACGGGCAGTTCGATGCGGAAGGTGGCGCCGCCCTCGGGGCGGTTCCAGGCGGAGATCTGGCCGCCGTGCTCCTGCACGATGCCGTAGCAGGCGCTCAGGCCGAGGCCGGTTCCCTTGCCCAGGGGCTTGGTGCTGTAGAAGGGATCGAAGATGCGGTTGGGCTCAGCCAGGCCGGGTCCGGTGTCGGCGAACTCCAGCACGATGTTGGGACCCTCGCACCGGGTGCGAACCACGAGCGCGCCTCCGCCGGCCTCCTGCAATGCGTCCAGGGCGTTGCCGACGATGTGGAAACAGACCTGCAGAAGCTGGTTGGCGTCCCCGCGGATGATGGGGAGGCCGGGGTCAATGCGCATGTCGATGCGGATGTTGCCGCTGCCCAGGTTCAACTCGCGCAGTTGGACGGCTTTAGTGACGATGGAATTGACGTCGAGCTGCACCTTCTCCGCCGGGCTCTGCTTGGAGAAGCTGAGCAGGTCGGAGACCAGGGTCTTGATGCGGCGTCCCTGGCTGTGGATCTTCTCCGCCAACCCGCGCGCCTCGGCCGGCGACCCGCCCTGCGTGGTCAACATTTCGGAGTATCCCAGGATGGCGGTGAGGGGATTGTTGATCTCATGGGCGGCTCCCGCCACCAGTTGTCCCAGCGCGGCCATCTTTTCCGAATGTACCAGCTGCTTCTGCAGGCTCTTGAGGTTCTCCACCGATTCCTCGGAAGTCCGGAGCAGGGTCAGCAGCTCGCGGTCCAGCAGGTACTGCTTGAGGAAGACGATGGTCCCCAACACGAACATGGCCCCCAGGGAAACGAGCACGCGGTAGTCGCGGACCGCGTGGGGGGCCGCGCTGCCGTACATGGCCCACAGGGCCAAGCCTGGGATGGAGAGGATGGCGACCATGGCCAGACGCGCGGGCCAGATCTCATGGCGGTCGGCGCCTTCCGCCGGCGCTTCCCCGGACTGTGGCGCCTCTTTTGCCCACAGCGCCAGCACCAGGAACCAGGCCATCGAGGCCACCAGGGGCACATCGAACAGGCTGCCGGTGTAGTAATGGCCGAGGTCGAGCTCCCAATTGATCAACTGCGAACTCAGCAGATAGAGAAAGAAGGCGCCGAACAGGTGAGCGTAAACGCGCTTCCAGGCGCCCCGCGTCCTGAGCCACAGGATCCCGACGCCGATGACGAACACCAGCTTCTCCGCGATGTCCAGGATGTTGTAGCTGTAGCCGTAAAGCTCGGAGCTGTAGGAAACATATTGCCAGGGAATGACGAAGAACAGATAGAGGTAGACCCACCACAGCATGAGCAGCAGGAACTCGAGATATCCCAGCCGGACCGGCCGATGTCTTTGCTGGAGGTGGGGCTGCAGGCCGAGCGCGGCAATCATGGGAACGACGTGGAGGAAAAACCACACGTCGCCCAGGTAAGGGTCGAGCAGCTCCTGCTCCAGGAACATGTCCCGGTAAGTCCACAGCAGCTGGGCGAAGAACCAGAGCCCGCAGGCGGCGGTCATCATCCACCAGAAGGCCCGGACGTTGGTGCGCGACACGCGTGCGTTCTCCCACATGGCGAGCGTCGCCGCCAGCAGAAATGCGCTTTGCAGGAGGTTGCCGAAGGCCTTCAGAGCGGTGCTCTCCGGCACGGTGAACGAGACCACCGCGTGGGCCAGGACCACCAAGCCGGAGCCCAGGATCCACCAGCGTATGCGGGAGCTTGCCATGTTGAGCCCCGGCGATATTATCCCTCCGGACTCGCCGGCGAAAGAGTACGGAAGTAATGCCGGAACCATCGGCGCCCCTACCCGGCCGAGCGCGCAAGTCCTCAGGGACCGGTGCACCTGGAAGCGGGGGGGAGCGGAGTGTCTGCTAGAATCGGGCGCTTATGGCCTTCCCTGTGACGCGCATGCGGCGGCTGCGGCAGAGCGACCAGATGCGCTCGCTGGTGCGCGAGACCCGGCTCACGCCGGCCGGGCTGGTCTATCCCCTGTTCGTCTGCCCGGGCAAGGGCGTGCGCAAGCAGATCGGTTCCATGCCGGGAGTGTGCAACCTCTCCGTGGACCAGGCGGTGAAGGAGGCGCGCGAGGCCCACGCGCTCGGCATCCCGGCGCTCATCCTGTTCGGGCTTCCCGCGAAAAAGGATGAGGTGGCCACCGGCGCCTGGGCGGAAGACGGCGTAGTGCAGCAGGCGGCGCGCGCCATCAAGCGCGAGGTGCCCGGGCTGCTCATCATCGGCGACGTCTGCCTGTGCGAGTACATGTCGCACGGCCACTGCGGCGTGGTGCGCATGGCGAAGAAACCTGCGGGCCAGGGCGCGAAGGCGAAGTCGACGCCCGAGTACGAGATCCTGAACGACCCGACGCTGGAGATCCTGGCCAAGACCTCGGTCTCGCTGGTGCGCGCCGGGGTGGACATCGTCGCCCCCTCGGACATGATGGACGGCCGCGTGGCGGCCATTCGCAAAGCGCTCGATGCCGCCGGCTACCTCAACGCGCCTATCCTCTCTTATGCGGCCAAGTTCGCCTCCGCCTTCTACGGTCCCTTCCGCGAAGCCGCCGACTCCGCTCCGCAGTTCGGCGACCGGCGCTCCTATCAGATGGACGGCGCCAACCTGCGCGAGGCCTTGCGGGAGATCGAACTGGACATCGAAGAGGGCGCGGACATGGTGATGGTGAAGCCGGCCATGCCCTATCTGGACGTGCTGGCCGCGGCGCGAGCCCGTTTCGGCGTGCCGCTGGCCGCCTATCAGGTGTCGGGCGAGTTCGCCATGATCGAGGCAGCGGCGCGCAACGGCTGGATCGACCGCGAGCGCGTCATCCTGGAGTCGCTGCAGTCCATCCGCCGCGCCGGCGCGGACATCATCCTGACGTACTTTGCCAAGGACGCGGCGCGGCTGCTGGGCTGAGACAATCGAGGGATGAGATCCTTCGCCTGCGGCTCAGGATGACCGCGCGCGGCTCAGACGCCGCGCAAGCGCGGTCACTTTGCCAAGGACGCGGCGCGGCTGCTGGGCTGAGGCCCGGATTCGCTTCCCTTTTGCCGCTGTTCTAAAATCCGAAGCCGGCCCAGGAACATCCAATCTTCCGAAGGACAGGAGCACGACTGTGGCTGAGACCATCTACGACGTGGCCATCATCGGCGGCGGGCCCGGCGGCTACACCGCCGCCATCCGCGCCGGGCAGTGGGGCCTGAAGGTTTGCCTCATCGAAAAAGACGACAAGCTGGGCGGCACCTGCCTGCACGTGGGCTGCATCCCCACCAAGGCCTTGCTGTTCAACGCCGAGGTCTACGAGCACCTGAAGGCGGCCAAGGAGTTCGGCATCGAGGGAGTGGACAGCCCCAAGGTGAACTGGGCGGCAGTGCAGCAGCGCAAGAACAAGATCGTCCTCAAGCACACCAAGGGCCTGGACTTCCTGATGCGCAAGAACAAGGTCACGACCGTGCAGGGCTACGGGCGGCTGACCGGCCCGGCCAAAGACGGCGTGCTGACGGTGGAGGTCTACACCGAGGGCGGCGGGGGCGCGGCGGGCGAGAACACCTTCGTGAAGGCCAAGAACGTGATTGTGGCCACGGGCTCGGAAGCCAAGATGCTGCCGGGGCTGGAAGCCGACTCGCGCGTGCTGACCAACATTGAGATCCTGAGCCTGAACGCCCTGCCCAAATCGCTGGTGGTGGTGGGCGCAGGCGCGGTGGGCGTGGAGTTCGCCTCCATCTACCGCTCGTTCGACGCCGAGGTCACCGTGCTCGAAGCCCTGCCGCGCATGGTGCCGCTGGAGGATGAAGAAGTCTCCAAGGAACTGCTGCGCGCCTTCACCAAAAAGGGCATCCAGTGCCACGTGAACACCAAGGTGGAGAGAGTGGAGAAGACCAAGACCGGCATCGCGGTGACGTTCACGCCCGCCGAGGGCAAGCAGCAGAAGATCGAGGCGGAAAAGATACTGATCGCCGTGGGGCGCGCGCCGCGCACCGACAACATCGGCCTGGACAAAACCAAGATCAAACCGGAGCGCGGCTTCCTCAAGACCGACGAGTGGATGCAGACGGCCGAGCCCGGCGTCTACGCCATCGGCGACATCGTGCTGGGCATGCCGCAACTGGCGCACGTGGGCTCGATGCAGGGCATCGTGGCCGTGGCCAAGATCGCGGGCAAGCCGGCCAAGCCGCTGAACCCGGCGCACATCCCCAACTGCACCTACTGCGAACCGCAGATCGGGAGCGTGGGCCTGACGGAAGCCAAGGCCAAGGAAGCGGGACGCAAGGTCAACATCGGCAAGTTCCCCTTCGCGGCCAACTCCAAGGCCTCGATCGTGGGAGCGCACGAGGGCTTCATCAAGGTGGTGTCGGACGCGCAGTACGGCGAGATCCTGGGAGTGCACATCATCGGGCCGTCGGCGACCGAGCTGATCTCGGAGGCAGTGGCGGCGATCGAACTGGAAGCGACGGCCGAGGACCTGATGTTTACCATCCACGCGCATCCTACGCTGGCCGAGGCCATGCTCGACGCCATGAACAGCGTGTATGGAGTGGCCATCAACGCGTGATCCACGTTCTCCAACTCGGCCGGCTCGACTACGCCACGGCGCTGGAACTGCAGCGCTCGCTGGTGGAGCTGCGCAAGCGCGGCGAGATCGGCGACGTGCTGCTCTTGCTCGAGCACACGCCGGTCATCACCCTGGGGCGGAACGCAAAGGCGGAGCACGTGCTGGCCTCGCGCGAGCAACTGGCGGCACGCGGCGTGGAAGTCTTCGAGTGCGACCGCGGCGGCGACGTCACTTACCACGGCCCGGGGCAGCTCGTCGGGTATCCCATCTTTGATCTGCGCGGGGAGTTGCGCGGGCTCGCGACGCCCGAGGGTCCGCGAAGGACGCTGGGCGCGGTGGCGTTCGTGCGGCGGTTGGAGGAAGTCCTCATCCGCACCTGCGCGGATTTTGGCGTCGCGGCGCGGCGGGTTCCGGGGCGCACGGGTGTGTGGACGGAACAGACTGACGCCAAGGTCGCCGCCATCGGCGTGCACATCTCGCGCGGCGTGACCTCGCACGGCTTCGCGCTGAACGTCTCGACCGATCTGGAAGCGTTCGAGCTGATCGTTCCCTGCGGCATCGCCGACAAGCAAGTTACTTCGCTGGGACGTGAGCGGGGCGACGCGCCGGCCC
>CBRAFF010000131.1:0-5420 GCA_967755155.1 uncultured bacterium | reverse complement strand
CCATGTCCATCTACGACAACGTGGCGGCGGGGCTGAAGTTGAACGGGGTGAGCAACCGACGCCGGCTGGACGAGGTGGTGGAGCGCTCCCTGCGCAGCGCCGCGCTCTGGGACGAGGTGAAAGACTTCCTGAAGAAAAAGTCGGGCGCCAGCCTTTCCGGCGGACAGCAGCAGCGGCTGTGCATCGCGCGGGCGCTGGCGGTGGAGCCCGAGGTCCTGCTCATGGACGAGCCCGCCTCCGCGCTCGATCCCATCGCCACCGCCAAGATCGAGGACCTCATCTTCGAGCTCAAGCAGCGCTACACCGTGGTCATCGTCACCCACAACATGCAGCAGGCGGCCCGGGTGGCGGAATTCACCGCCTTCTTCCTCATGGGCCGGCTCATCGAGTTCGACCAGACGCAGAAAATCTTCACCAACCCCTCCGACAAACAGACGGAGGACTACATCACAGGAAGGTTCGGATGACGCGCACCAGGTTCCACGAAGGACTGGAAGAACTGAAGCAGAAGCTGCTGGAGATGGCGGGCATGGCCGAGCAGGCGGTGGACCGCACCATCGAGGCCTACCGCAAACGCGATGCCGGCCTGTGCCAGCAGGTGCTGGAGGCCGAGCCGGCCATCAACCGCGTGGAGCGCGAGATCGACGAGCTCGCCCTCGACCTGCTCGCCATGCAGCAGCCCATGGCCGTGGACCTGCGCTTCATCCTGGCGGTCATCAAGATCAACGCCGACCTGGAGCGCGTGGGCGACCAGGCGGTCAACATCGCCGAGCGGGTGATGAACATGAGCGGCTATCCCGCCGCCGACCTGCCGGTGGATATCCCGCGCATGGCCTCCACCACCGCCGGCATGGTCAAGCGCGCCCTCGAAGCCTTCATCCAGGGCGACGCCGACCTCGCCCGGGCCGTGCTGGAGATGGACGACGTCGTGGACCGCATGAACCGCGACGCCTTCGTCGCGCTCTCCAAACTCATGAAGAGCTCCCCCGAGTCGAGCGGCCCCGCGCTGGACGCGCTGCTCATCGCGCGCAACCTGGAGCGCGTGGCCGACCACGCCACCAACATCGCCGAGGACGTCATCTTCTGGGTGCGCGGCGCCGATGTGCGCCACCACGCCGGCGCGGAGACTCCGCCCGAGCCGGAGTGATTCCAGAGCGCGAGTCGAGCTTCAGCGCTCCTCGCCCCCCAGGGCTTCCTTTTCGACGAGTTCCCGCACCCGCTCGCGGATGGCGTCGCGGATGCGGCGCACCTCCTCCGCGGGCTTTCCCTTGGGGTCGTCCAGCGCCCAGTCCTCCACCCGCAGCCCCGGCACGTAGGGACAGTCCTCGCCGCAGCCCATGGTGATCATCAGGCTAGCGTCCGCCGCCAGCTCCGCGGTCAGCTTCTGCGGACGCGCCCCGGAAAGGTCGAAGCCCACTTCGGCCATGGCCGCCGCCACCTCGGGATGCACGCGCTGGGCGGGCTCGGTCCCCGCCGCCACCGCCCGCGCCTTCTGCGGGTCGGCTTCGGCGTTGAAGAACGCCGCCGCCATCTGCGACCGCCCGGCGCTGTGCCGGCACGCGAAAATCACTGTCTTCATTCCCATCTGGAACTCTGCCACCACTACGGTAACGCCGCTCTGGGCGCTTTTAACCGGATTTTCATCCGTCTTTCACGCTCCTTTAACACGCCGGGCCGAGAATCGGGACATACCAAAAAGAACTCCCTGTAAGGAGAATGACCGTGAAACGAATCCTTGCTCTCGCCCTCTTGCTGATGCTTTGGACCGGCGCCGCTGCCGCGCAAACCCAGTTGAATGGCGCAGGCGCGACCTTTCCCTACCCCATGTATTCCAAGTGGTTCAACGAGTACCACAAGAAGCATCCCGACATTCAGATCAACTACCAGTCCATCGGCTCGGGAGGCGGCATTCGCCAGGTGCTGGCGGGGACGGTGGACTTCGGCGCCACCGACGGCCCCATGACCAACGACCAGATGGGCCAGGCCAAGACCAAGATCCTGCACATCCCCACCGTGCTGGGCGCGGTGGTCCCCGCCTACAACGTTCCCGGGGTGAAGGGCGAGCTGAAGTTCACGCCCGAAGCGCTGGCCGGCATCTTCCTGGGCCGCATCACATCCTGGAATGACAAGGCCATCGCCGACGCCAACCCGGGCGTGAGCCTGCCCGGCCAGTCCATCATCGTGGTGCATCGCTCCGACGGCAGCGGCACCACCTACGTCTGGACCGACTATCTCTCCAAGGTCAGCCCGGAGTGGAAGAGCCGGGTGGGGGCCAAGACCTCCGTCGCCTGGCCGGTGGGCCTGGGCGCCAAGGGCAACGAGGGCGTGGCCGGCATGGTGCGGCAGATGCAGGGCGCCATCGGTTACGTGGAACTGATCTACGCCGAGCAGAACAAGATCTCCTACGGCAGCGTGAAGAACTCTTCCGGAGAGTTCGTGAAGGCCAGCCTGGCCAGCACCACGGCGGCCGCGGCCTCGGCCAAGATGCCGGCGGACTTCCGCGTCTCCATCACCAACCCGCCGGGCAAGGGAGCCTATCCCATCGCCAGCTTCACCTGGTTGCTGGTGCCCACGCCCGCAAAAAACGCGCAGAAGGGTAAAATCCTCGCCGACTTCCTGAACTGGATGGTGACCGACGGGCAGCAACTGGCCGCGCAGCTCACCTACGCTCCGCTTCCCAAAGAAGTGGCGGACAAGGTGAAAGCCACCCTCGCGCAGGTGCGATGAGGGCGGCCGGGGCGCCTGGGGAGTCGCCCCGGTATTCCCAGGTTTCGTTCTGACTCGTGACACCTAGCGAAAAGGAGAAGCGATGAGAAGCGCCCTGAAGTGCTGTGTCGTACTCCTGTGTTCCGTTGTTCTGGTGGCGCAACAGGCGCCGGCCGGCTCCGCGCAGAACAAGAAGCCGCGGAGCAGCGGCGCCGTGACTGCCGCGGACGTGCGCGAGTTGCGCCAGGCCCTAGCTGCGCAGCAGCAGCAGATCCAGCAGATGCAGGAGGAGATGCGCCGCCGCGATGAGCTGCTGCAGCAGATGCAGCAGGCCCTGGCCCAGGCGCAGACCAATGCCTCGACTGCGCAAGAGAAGGCTGCGGCCGCGCAGTCGCTGGCCAGCGAACAGGGCGAGTCGGTCAGCAAGATGCAGGGCGACCTGGCGGACGTGAAGCTCAACCAGACCAACGCCGCCGAGACCACCCAGACGGACCAAAAGCGGGTCTCGACCATCGAGGACACGCTGGGCCGCTTCCGCTTCAGCGGCGACGTGCGTGTGCGCGGCGAGAGCTTCTTCCAGGCCGGCTCGCAGAACCGTCATCGCGAGCGTATCCGCCTGCGCTTCGGCTTCACCGGCCGGCTCAACGAGGATTTCTCCGCCGGCATGTTCTTCGCCTCGGGTGCGTGGTCGAACGGCTCCCCGTCGTTCGTCGATCCCATCTCCACCAACGAGACGCTCACCGGCTTCTTCGAGCGCAAGACGGTGGGCTTCGACCGCGGCTGGATCACCTTCAACCCGCAGAACCACAAGTGGCTGGAGCTGACCGGGGGCAAGTGGGCCTACACCTGGATCCGCACCCCCATGACCTTCGACAGCGATTTGAACCCGGAAGGCTTCAGCGAAAAGGCCTCCTTCAATCTCAACCATTCCGTGTTCAAGAATTTGACCCTCCAAGCCATGCAGATCATGTTCAACGAGGCGAACGCGGCTACCTTCCCCGGCTTCGACGATTCCTACGCCGCCGGCTTCGCCTTCAGCACCCGCCTGCAGCTGGGCCAGCGGGTGACCATCACGCCGTCCTACTCCATCCTGCGGTGGCAAAACCCCGACGTGATCGCGCAGAACGCCAACCCCGCGACCCCGCTGGTGGGCAGCGCCGCCACTCGTGTGATCAACGCCAACGCACTCACCAACGCCACCCGCAACTGCGGCGCGGTCGTGGGGGGCGCACATCCGGAATGCCGGCAAGGGGGCATCGCGCACCGCGAGTTCGTCTCCAAATTCCTGTACAGCGACTTGATCATCGACACCAACATCAAGACGCCCTGGGCGCGCTGGCCTATCCGCCTCCTGGGCGAGTACGAAAAGAACCTGGACGCCATCAACGAAAGCCCAACCGCCTCCGGCAAGCAGGACAGCATGTATTTTGGCGAGGTCAGCATCGGCCAGACGCGCAACAAGAACGACTTCCAGTTCGGCTACAGCTTCGCGCACATCGAGCAGGACGCCCTGATCTCGCAGTTCAACGAGAGCGACTATCGGGCGCCGACCAACCTCATCCAGCACCGGCTCTATGCCAACTGGAAGGTGCGCAACAACACGATCCTCAGCTACACCCTGTTCGTCGGCCGCACCCTGGACTGCCGGCTGCAGAACGCCGCCAAACCGTCGTCGGTCACCTGCAACGCCGCCACGCCCGGCAACCTGGATCCCTGGTTGAAGCGCATGCAGTTCGACGCGGTCTACAGCTTCTGACCCCGCGGCGCCGGTCAACCAGCCGGCGCCTCGCCCCTGGAACCCGCGCCGCCCCGTGGAGATGTGATAATTTCTGCAAGTCATGGCCACGGCGACCGCATCCAGCCCTGTCTCGCAGCCCGGCCGCTACGACCGCGCCTTCTATAGCGGCATGGCGATCGCGATGGCGCTCGCGGTGTTTGCCGGCTTCGCACGCACCTACTACCTGAGCTCGTATTTCGGCACCAGCACAACGCTCAGCGGCGGGCCGTTTTCTCCCGTGGTCCGCATCCATGCGGCGCTGTTCACCACCTGGGTGGCGTTGTTCCTGGTGCAGACATCCCTGGTGGCCACGCACCGCGTCGCGGTCCATCGGCGGCTGGGAGTAGCGGTGGCGGTGGTGGCCGGGCTGATGGTCGTCGCCGGCACGGCCCTCGCCTTGGCCACGGCGCGGCGCGGAGGGGCGCCCCCCGGCATCACCCCCGAGCAGTTCCTCGCCATCCCGCTGGGCGACATGGCCGTCTTCAGCGTGCTGGTCACCGCGGCGCTCTGGCTGCGCCGCAACAAGGAAGCCCACAAGCGCCTGATGCTGATGGCCTACCTCGCCATCCTGGTCGCAGCCGTGGCCCGACTCCCGGGCGTGCTCTCCCTGGGTCCGCTGGGGTTCTTCGGCCTGACCTTCATCCCAGCTTTGGTCGTCGCCATGCTCTACGACCTGTTCACGCGAGGGCGCGTCCATCCCGCGTACCTGTGGGGCGGCGCATTGCTCATCCTCTCGGTGCCGCTGCGCCTGATGATTTCGACCACGCCAGCCTGGCACCGGCTGGCGGAAACCCTTGTCGGACGTTAGCGGCCGCAGGCGGCGTGCTGCCGCACTTCTCCCCACCCGGTTGGAGGACGTATTGCGCAGCGAGTATTCTTGAGGCGGAGAGGTGCGTGAGTGGCTTAAACGGGCGGTCTTGAAAACCGCTGTACCGGA
>CBRAFF010000130.1:0-5420 GCA_967755155.1 uncultured bacterium | reverse complement strand
GAAATTAACGTCACCGCGCGGGCTCGCTCGCCGAAATCGGCTCAATCGAGGCACGCAACGCGCTGGTCTCCTTGAGCATCTGTGTAAGGTGAGATTCTATGGTTTGTGCCGAGGACCAGTCCACGAGCCTTTCCTTTCTTTACTTACATTAAATAACATCCTTATTCCAAAAACTGTAGATTGTCTGGATTGGGCCGGGTATAATCTAGTAATCGCTTTGATAGCAGTGGGTTAGCTTCCAGCCTAAATGCCGTCCACGGTGGAACGCGACTTGCACTCTGCATCCCTGCGCTCAGGGAGTTCGAGTCCCACTTCGCCTCCGCGACGGCCGATGAAGAGGGAGCTCACAGTCCGTTTTACCGCGGTGCTGCTGGCCGTTCTCACGGTCGCCGCGGTTTTCTTCGCCTGGGTGAACCTCCAAAAAGAACAGAGCTTTGCCGTGCCCTACGACGGGGTGTGGTGGATGGAGCGCGAGGGCTCGTTGCGCGCCGAGCGCGTGGATCCCAACGGTCCGGGCGAGAACGCCGGCGTGAAGGAAGGCGACGTCCTGCTCACGGTGAACGCGCAGGAAGTTGCCAGCGTGGCCGGCGTGAACATGCGCCTGTATCGCACCGGAGTCTGGTCGAAGGCCACCTACGGACTTTCGCGCCAGGGAGTGCCGCTGGAAGTCTCGGTGATCCTGGCGCCGGCGGACAAGTCGCTGAACACCGGGCTGCGGCTGATCGCGCTCATCTACCTGGGCATCGGGCTGTTCGTGCTGCTCCGGCGCTGGACCGCCCCCAAGGCCACCCACTTCTACATCTTCTGCCTGGTCTCCTTCGTCCTCTACTCCTTCAAGTACGTGGGCAACTGGAGCCTGTTCGATCAAAGCATTTACTGGTCGAACGTGGCGGCCTGGCTGTTGCAGCCGGCGCTGTTCCTGCACTTCGTGCTGACCTTCCCGGAGACCAAGGAGTTCGTGCGCAAGCGGCGCTGGTTCTTGCCCTTCATTTATCTGCCGGGATTGCTGCTCCTGCTGCTGCACATAGGAGCGCTCACCCTGCTGCAGGCCAGCGAGCTGCTGCGCTGGAACCTGGACCGGCTGCAACTGCTCTACCAGGCGGTGTTCTTCGTGCTGGCCACGGGTGTGCTGTGGAAGAGCTACCGCGCCGCCGAAGGTCCGCTGCGGCGCCAGCAGATGAAGTGGGTCACCTGGGGCACGCTGCTGGCCATCGCCCCCTTCACCACCCTCTACGTCATACCCTACCTGGCCGGGGCCATGCCCACGCCCCTGATGAAGGTCTCGGTGCTCTCGCTGGTCTTCCTGCCGCTGACCTTTGGCTACGCCATCGTGCGCTACCGGCTGATGGACGTGGACCTCATCTTCAAGCGCGGCATGACCTACACCCTGACCACCGCCGCCATCGTGGGCATGTACTTCGGCACCGTCGCCCTGGTGGCCTTCCTGGTGCAGACCCGCATCCCCAGTTCGGGGCCGGTGGGCCTGATCGTGGCCGTGGTGGTGACGGCGCTTCTTTTCGAGCCCTTCAAGCGCTGGATCCAGGATCGCATCGACAAGTTCTTCTACCAGAAGCGCTATGACTACCGCCGGACGCTGCTGGAGTTCGGGCGCGAGCTGAATTCGGAGACCGACCTGAACCGCATGCTGAGCGCGGTGGTGGACCGGCTCTCGCGCACGCTGCTGGTGGACCGGCTGGCGGTGTTCGTGGCGGCGGGGAGCGCGGAGCGCTTCGCCATGGCCAAATCCTCCGGCATCTCCTACGCCGGGCAGATGGACCTGGGCTTCCTGAGCGCGGCGCGGCCGGAACTGGGCGAAGGCCACCTGTTCTTCGACGACCCCAAGCATGCGGTGCGCGAGCTGCCCGGCGCGCAGGAGACCATCGCGCAACTCGACCTGAATTACTACATCCCCTGCACCGTGCAGAACCGGACCATCGCCGTGCTGGGGCTGGGGAAGACGGTGGAGGGAGACTTTCTCTCCAGCGAGGACGTGGAGCTGCTGGAGACGCTGGCGGGGACCCTGGGAAGCGCCATCCAGAACGCGCGGCTGTATGCCTCGCTGGAGCAAAAAGCGCAGGAGTACGAGCGGCTGAAGGAGTTCAACGAGAACATCGTGGAATCCATCAGCGTGGGCGTGCTGGCGGTGGACCTGGAAGACTGCATCGAATCCTGGAACGCGCAGATGGAAGTGATGTTCGCCACGGCGCGCGGCAAGGCGCTGGGGCAGCCCCTGGGCGAGATCTTCCCCGCTTCTTTCATGGAGGAGTTCTACCGCCACCGGCAGAGCCCGGGCATCCGCAACCTGTACAAGTTCCGCATGCAGACGGCGGGGGGGGAGACGCGGGTGGCGAACATCGCCATCGCGCCGCTGGTGTCGCGCGAGTTCCAGGTGATCGGCCGCATCATCCTGGTGGATGACATCACGGAGCGCATGGGCCTGGAGTCGCAACTCACCCAGGCGGAGAAGATGTCGTCCATCGGCCTGCTGGCGGCGGGCGTGGCCCACGAGGTGAACACGCCGCTGGCCGTCATCTCCTCCTACGCGCAGATGCTCTCCAAGCGGGTGCAGAGCGATCCCAAGCAGGCCGAACTGCTGGAGAAGATCACGGCGCAGACCTTCCGCGCCTCGGAGATCGTGAACAACCTGCTGAACTTCTCGCGCACCAGCGGCACCGAGTTCAGCGACGTGGACGTGAACCAGGTGATCACCGAGACCCTGGCGCTGCTGGAGCACCAGTTCAAGACGGCGCGTATCCGGGTGCGCGAGCAGTTGACCCCGGGCCTGGCTTCCATCCAGGGCAATCCCGGCAAGCTGCAGCAGGTGTTCCTGAACCTCTTCCTCAACGCCAAGGACGCCATGGCGGGCGGCGGCACCCTGACCGTCAGCACGCAGAACGGCTCGGGAGTGAACGTGGCCATCAGCGACACCGGCACCGGCATCGCGCAGGAGCACATCGATCGCATCTACGACCCCTTCTTCACCACCAAGGGGTCGGCCAACGAGGGCCAGCGGCGCGGCACCGGACTGGGACTCTCCGTCACCTACGGCATCATCCAGGAGCACGCGGGCAAGATCCGGGTGGAGAGCCGCCCCGGCCAGGGCACCACCTTCCACGTGGAATTCCCGCTGATGAGGCAGGCCGTCAATGTCTGAGAGCGCCGTGCTGACGCGCAAGTCCGCAGGCCGCGAGGCGGCGGCGCCGGCTTCCATCCTCATCATTGACGATGAAGCCGCCATCCGCGAGTCGCTGACCACGCTGCTGGAGCTGGAGGGTTACGACGTGGAGTCGGCGGAGACCGGCGGCCAGGGACTGGCGCGGCTGGGCAACCGGCCCTTCGACCTGGTGCTGCTCGACTTCGCCCTCCCCGACCGCAACGGGGCCGAAGTGCTGCGCGACATCCGCGACCGCGACCCGCAGCTCTCCGTCATCATGATCACCGCCTACGGCACGGTGGAGAACGCGGTCACCGCCATGCAGGCGGGCGCCACCAACTTCATCCAGAAGCCCTGGGACAACGAGAAGCTGCTGGCCGACGTGCGCGCCGCCGTGGCCCGCCGCCGCGCCGAGGAAGAGAACGTCCAGCTCAAGCGCGCCCTCAAGCAGCGCTACAACTTCGAGCACATCGTGGGTAAGAGCGACCCCATGCTGCGCATCTTCGACCTGGTGGCACAGGTGGCCGCCAGCCGCTCCACCGTCCTCATCCAGGGCGAGAGCGGAACCGGCAAGGAGCTGATCGCCAAAGCCATCCACATGAACTCGGGGCGCAAGGACCGGCCCTTCGTCCCCGTCAACACCGGCTCCATGCCCGCCGACCTGCTGGAATCCACGCTCTTCGGCCACGTCAAAGGCGCCTTCACCAGCGCCATCGCCTCCAAGAAAGGCCTGTTCGAGGTGGCCGACCGCGGCACCCTCTTCCTGGACGAGATCGCCACCATGGGGCTCGACACCCAGGCCAAGATCCTGCGCGTGCTGCAGGACCGCAAGTTCATGCACCTGGGCGGGGTGCAGGAACTGCAGGTGGACGTGCGCATCATCGCGGCCACCAACGTGGACCTGAAGCCGCAGGTCACGGAAGGGCGCTTCCGCGAGGACCTCTATTACCGGCTGAACGTCATCACCATCGACCTGCCGCCGCTACGCAGCCGGCGCGAGGACATCCCGCTGCTGGTGGAACACTTCCTGGAGAAGTTCTGCGCGGAGAACGAACGCCCGCTGCGCCAGCTCACCCCCGAGGCCATGCGCCCGCTGATGGATTACGCCTGGCCGGGCAACGTGAGGGAGCTGGAGAACGTGATCGAGCGCGCCGTGGTGCTCTCCTCCGGGGCCAGCATCGGCCTGGACCTGCTGCCCGACCACGTGACCGGCCGCGACCTGGCGGGGCGCGCCATCGAGCACCGACCCGACGCCTCGCTGTTCGACATCATGGACGACTGCGAGCGCCGCCTGGTGATGGACATGCTGGAAAAAACCCACTGGAACCAGACCGAAGCCGCCGAGCGCTTCCGCGTGCCGCTCTCCACCCTCAACCAGAAGATCAAGCGGCTGAACATCGAGATCCGGAAGAAGGCCAAGGACTAGCGCCGGAGTCGCGCCGCTCCGGCTGGCCTCGCTGTTTCGCCTCTGCTATAGTTCGGCGTTTGCCATGGAACTCATCTCGCCCACCGAGCTTGCCAAGGAGAAGATCCTGGCCGTGCAGGACTATTCCCTGCTGGCGGGACGCTCCGTGGGCAACCTCTTCCGCCAGCCGCGCTATATGGCGGACACCCTGCAACAGGCCGACGTCATCGGCGTGGGCTCGCTGGTGATCGTGGTCCTGACCGGGTTCTTCACCGGGGCGGTGCTGGCCCTGCAAACCTCCCAGACCCTGCAGCAGTTCGGCTCGCTCTCCCTCACCGGGCAGGTGGTGTCGCTCTCCATGGTGCGCGAGCTGGGCCCGGTGCTGACCGGGTTGATGGTGGCCGGCCGTAACGCTTCCGGCATGGCCAGCGAGCTGGGCTCCATGGTGGTGACCGAACAGATCGACGCCATGCGCGCCCTGGGCACCGATCCCACCAAAAAGCTGGTGACGCCGCGGGTGGTGGCCTCCGTGGTCATGCTCTTTTTCCTGACTATCATTTCCGACCTGGTGGGCGTGGGCGGCGGCTTCATGGTGGCCACCCTGGTGCTCAACCTGGACGCCAACCAGTACTGGACCATGGCCTACCAGTCGCTGGAGTTCAAAGACGTACTCATGGGGCTGACCAAGCCGGTCTTCTTCGGATTTGTGATCGCCACCGTGGGCTGCTACTACGGACTCACGGCCCGGGGAGGCACGCAGGGAGTGGGGCGCGCCACCACCCAGGCGGTGGTGGCTTCCTCGGTGCTCATCCTGGCCACGAATTTTTTCGTCACCAAGCTGTTGATCGCCTGGTTCACGTA
>CBRAFF010000129.1:0-5450 GCA_967755155.1 uncultured bacterium | reverse complement strand
CAGCCCTTTCCGCGGGCCCGGGCCGGCCGGCGGCGGGAACCGCACCCTCGAAGTAGCGCTCGACCATGGTCAGGGTGCGGCTGGAGAGGTTGCCCAGGTCGTTGGCCAGGTCGGAGTTGTAGCGATGGACGAGCGCGTCGAAGGAGAAGGAGCCGTCCTGCCCGAAGACGATCTCGCGCATCAGGAAGTAGCGCAGGGCGTCGTTGCCCAGGACGCCCCCGACGGTTTCGGCGCGCACCACGTTGCCGCGCGACTTCGACATCTTGCTGTCCTCGAAGAGCAGCCAGCCGTGGGCGAAGAGCGAGCGCGGCAGCGGCAGCCCGGCAGCCATCAGGAACGCCGGCCAGAAGACGCAGTGGAAGCGCACGATCTCCTTGCCGATCATGTGCACGTCGGCGGGCCAGTAGCGCTTGAACTTTTTGGCGTCGGCGCCGTAGCCGATGGCCGTGATGTAGTTGGAAAGCGCGTCCAGCCACACGTACATCACGTGCTTGGGATCGTCGGGCACGGGCACGCCCCACTGGAAGGTGCTGCGGCTGATGGAGAGGTCGCGCAGCCCGCCGCGCACGAAGGAGATGACCTCGTTGCGGCGCGTCTCGGGACGGATGAAGTCCGGGTGCTCGTCGTAGTAGCGCAGCAGCTTCTTCTCGAAGGCCGCGAGCTTGAAGTAGTAGTTCTCCTCGCTGACGGTCTCGGTGGGCCGGCCGCACTCGGGGCAGGGAGCGCTGCTTCCGGCGGCGTCCACGTAGAGGTTGTCGTAGATGCAGTACTGGCCGGAGTAGGTTCCTTTGTAGATGTGCCCGTTCTTCTCCAGGACGCGCCACAGCTCCTGCGCGCCGCGCTTGTGGCGCTCCTCGGTGGTGCGGATGAAGTCGTCGTAGGTGATGCCCAGGCGGTCGAAGGTGGCGCGGAACTCGGCGGCCACGGCATCGGCCCAGTGCTGCGCGGTCTGCCCGGCGGCGGTGGCCGAGCGCTCCACGTTCACGCCGTGCTCGTCGGTCCCGGTGAGCAGGAAGGTGTCGTCGCCCAGCATGCGGTGGTAGCGCGCCAGCGCGTCGCACACCAAGGTGGTGTAGGCGTGGCCCAGGTGCGGGCGCGCGTTCACATAGTAGATGGGCGTGGTGATGTAGAACTTGTTGCGCCTAGCCATTCTTTTTCCTAATCCGAGATCCCTCGCTGCGGCTCGGGATGACGGCCCGCGGCTCAGACGCCGCGGAACGCGCCGTCATGTAGGCGCGCACCGCTTCCTGCATCACGGTCTTCAGCGGAATCCGTCGGCGCGCGGCAATGCGGCGGCAGTCCTCGTACTCAGGCGCGAAGTTGGCCACGCTGCCGTTCAGGCTGGCGACTTTCAAGCGGACCGCGCCCCACGGCGTCTTCACGCTCAGCGAGCGCCGTTGCAGTACCTGGCGACGTTCCTCGCGCATGCGCACGCCTAGCGTGGTGGTCTCGGCGAAAATGAGATGCGCCAGCTTGGAGGCGTCCTTCGGCTTGGCCAGCACGGTCAGCAGCATTCCCGGGCGGTTCTTCTTCATCTGCACCGAGGTGGCGAAGACGTCGAGCGCGCCCGCGGCCAGCGCCCGCTCCATCAGGTAGCCGAAGAGTTGCGGGTTGAGGTCGTCGAGCGAGGCTTCGAGGACGGTGATCTTGTCTTCCCCTTGCGTTGCCGTGCGGCTTTCGCTCGCCGCCTCGCCCACCGTGAGCCGCAGCACATTCGGATGTCCGTGGAAATCGTGCGTGCCCGCGCCGTAGCCGGTGGCGGCGATCTTCATGGCCGGAAAGCTGGAGAAGCGCGAGGCCAGCGTGGTTACGATGGCCGCGCCGGTGGGCGTGACCAGCTCGGCTTCGATGCCGGAGGAGTACACGGGCGCGCCGCGCAGCAACTCGACCGTCGCCGGCGCGGGGACAGGGAAGCGCCCGTGGTCGCAAACCACAGTCCCGCTGCCCAGGTTGAGTGGCGACGCGACCCACTCGTCCACGCCCAGGACCTCGGCGCCGACGGCGGCGCCCACGATGTCCACGATAGCGTCAGCGGCGCCCACCTCGTGAAAGTGAATCTTTTCGATGCTGGTGTTGTGGATCTTGGCTTCCGCCGCGCCCAGCGCCTCGAACATGGAGAGCGCAGTCGTCTTGACCCCGGCGGGGAGCCCGGCTCCGGCGATAATCTCCCGAATCTCCTTCAGCCCGCGATGACCGTGCTCTCGGGCAGCCTTGTGGGGAGCAGGGTGGTGGTGTCCGTGTTCGTGGTCATGGCTTTCCCGCGGCCGGTCTTTCTTGCCGCGCACCAGCACGTCCACCTTGGTGGCGCTGATGCCGGCGCGCTGGACGCGCGAGACTTCCAGCCGCGCTCCCACCTTGAGCTCGGCCACAGTCTGCCGCAGGACTTCGGCGGGGACGCCGGCGTCCACCAGGGCGCCGAGGAACATGTCGCCGCTGATTCCGGAAAAGCAGTCCAAGTAGGCGATGCGCATGTGCAGAAGTGCGCGCGCGAGGTGTGCGCGGCGAGTCCGCGTTCATCATAGGGAAGCGGCCGCGCGGCGTCAAACCTGACAGGGCGCGAGCGTTTGCTATAATCGCCTTTTTGTTCAGTGACTTACAGGGACTCCTGAAACGTGTACCGCCACTTCCAGCGCCGCCTCGCCGAACCCATTCGCGCCTTCCTGCGCAAGCAATACCAGCTCGAGGTCGAGAACATCGTGGTGGAGCAGCCGCCGCGCGTCGAGATGGGCGAGTACGCGCTGCCACTCTCGTTCGAGCTGGCCAAGCGACTCAAGAAGCCGCCGCGGAAGCTCGCGGAAGAGGTCGTCGCCGGAATCGGCCAGATCGCCGGGTTCGAGAAGCTGGAAGTCGCGGGCGCCGGCTACATCAACGCGCGGGTGAAGCGCGCGGAGATGGCCACGGCGCTGAGCCAACCGCCGGGAGAAGCAGCCGCGCTCGCGGAGCGCATCCTGGTGGAGCACACCAGCGTGAACCCCAACAAGGCGGCGCACATCGGGCACCTGCGCAACGCCATCCTGGGCGACAGCTTCGTGCGCCTGCTGCGCGCCAGCGGCCGCTCGGTCGCCGTGCAGAACTACATCGACAACACCGGGGTGCAGGTGGCGGACGTGGTCGTAGGGCTGCTGCATCTGGAAAAGAAATCGCGCGCCCAGGTGGAGAAGCTCATCGAAGGCCCGCGCTTCGACTACTACTGCTGGGACCTTTACGCCCGGGTCTCGCAGTGGTACGAGGAGGACAAGCAGAACCTGGAGCGGCGCAGCGAGGTGCTGCACGCCATCGAGGCCGGGGGGAATGAGACGGCGCAGATGGCCGAGCTGGTCGCCACCGACATCGTGTGGATCCACCTGGAGACCATGCAGCGCCTGGGCGTGGAATATGACTTCCTGCCCCAAGAGAGCGAGATCCTGCGGCTGAAGTTCTGGGACGCGGCCTTCGAGCAGCTCAAGCAGAAGGGCGTGCTCTCGCTGGAGAGTAAGGGAAAGAACGCGGGCTGCTGGGTGATGGAGAGGAAAAAACGTAACGCCGAGGCCGCCGAGGGGGCGGAGGTCGCGGAGGAAGACCAGAAGGTCATCGTGCGCTCGAACGGGACGGTGACCTACGTGGGCAAGGACATCGCCTATCACCTGTGGAAGTTCGGCCTGCTGGGGCGCGAGTTCCCCTGCCGCCGCTTCTACATGTATCCCAGCGGCCATCAGTGCTGGATCTCGACGGCGACGGAGCAGGGCGAGGCGGACGCGCCCCACTTCGGCGGGGTGGCCGCCATCTACAACGTCATCGACTCGCGCCAGGCCGAGCCGCAGAACCAGGTCATCGAGGCGCTGCGCGCGCTGGGCTACACGCAACAGGCCGAGCGCTACACCCACTTTTCCTATGAGATGGTGGCGCTCACGCCGCGCTGCGCCGCCGAGCTGGGCTACAACCTCTCGGAAGAAGACCGCGGCAAGGCGTTCATCGAGGTCTCCGGGCGCAAGGGCTTCGGGGTGAAGGCCGACGACCTGATGGACGCGCTCATCGCCTCCGCCCGCAAGGAAGTGGACAGCCGCCACGCCGACTTGGGCGACGCCGAACGCGCCCGCATCGCCGAGCAGATCGCCATCGGCGCCCTGCGCTACTTCATGCTCAAGTTCACCAAGGGCTCGGTGATCGCCTTCGACTTCAAGGACGCGCTCAGCTTCGAGGGCGAGACCGGGCCCTACGCGCAGTACGCCGTCGTCCGCGCCTCGAACATCTTCCGCAAGGCGGGCATGGAGCCGGAGCAGGCGCTGGCGGGAACGGCGGACCTTGCGAGGTATCTATCCGGCGAGGCCGGGAACGAGATCTGGCAGCTCTGGCTGGCGGCGGCCAAGCTCTCGCACGTGGTGGAACAGTGCATCGCGACCACCGAGCCCGCGCACGCCGCCAAGTACGCCTTCACCCTGGCCCAGCTCTTCAACAACTTCTACCACCGCCACCACATCCTGCATGAGGCGGACGCGGAGCGGAAGAAGTTCCTGCTGGCCACGGCCGCGGTGGTGCGGCGGGAGCTCGCGCGCACGCTGGACTTGATGGGGATCGAAGTGCCGCCGGTGATGTGACCGCGCCAGCCGGGCCAAGCCACCCCTGGGCAGAGTTCGGCATCCAACAAGATAGAGAGTGTGCTGCTGCGGGCCGGGGTGTCTCGTGTTGCCGGGCCACGGAGAGCGGCCTCTCCTTGAGAGGTGTTCTGTGAAGCGATTCTCATCGTTATTAGCGATTTTCGTGCTTCTGGCTTGCACTGCGGCCCTGTCCAAGCCGAGGTCGGAGCAAGTCATGCCGCGGTTGGTGGCCCAGGCGCGGTTCGTGTATGTGACCACCTATGACGGTCCTTCCTGGTCACGAAATGTGCTGTCCGAGGATCGGGAGGCGGTCTCCGACGTCCAGGACGCCCTCAGGAAGTGGGGAAAGTACATCGTGGTGTACGACGCGCGGCAGGCCGACGTGATCCTGGCGGTGCAGCGACAGGGCAACGAGGACGTGCTGGCGGTCTACCAGAGCGAGAGTTCCAATCCGCTATGGCGCGGGATGGCGGAGGGCGGACTGGATTCCGAGGAGATGCCGCTCTTCAGCGACTTCCGCAACGCGGTGCGCGTCCGCCACCCGGTTGATGTAGTTGAACCAGGAGGCGATGAGGGTGATCTGCAGGATGCCGCGGTCGTCGAAGCCGGCGGCGCGCAGCCCCTCGTGGTCGCGCGGGGAGATCTGGGTGGCGTCGCGCGTGAGCTTGACCACGAAGTCCGCCATGGCGCGGTCCTGCGCCGAGAGTTCCGCCTGGGTGTAGTCCTGTTTCAGTTGCTCGACCAGCTTCTCATCCAAGGTGACCCGACGCAGAAACTCTGCGTGCGAGACGATTCAATAGTGGCAGCGGTTGGTCGCCGAAACCAGCGTGGTGATCATCTCGTGCTGGCGGCGGGTGAGCGGCAACTCCGGCGACA
>CBRAFF010000128.1:0-5542 GCA_967755155.1 uncultured bacterium | reverse complement strand
ATTTTGGTTTCTAATGCTTCCGCCATGAGATTGCCGGAGTTCGACTACCGGAACGCGCTGGAGGCGGCGGTGGGCGCCGAAGGCCTGGCCCCGGGCGATATCCGAACCGAAGCCGCGGATGCGGCCGTGGAGGCCTTCCGCGGGCGCGTGCGCTCCGGCGAGGTCGGCTTTCCCAATCTTCCCAAGGATGCGGCCACGGCGCGCGCGGTCGTCGAGTTTGCCGACGACCTGCGGCCGCAGATCGACGACGTGCTGGTGGTGGGCATCGGAGGCTCGGCGCTGGGGGCGTACGCGCTGGACGTCGCCCTGCGCGGCCCCCATCCGGTGCAGACCTCGCCCGCGCGCAAGGCCAGCGGCAGGCGCAAGAGGGCCCGGCCGCGGTTGGTCTCGCTCGACAACGTGGACCCCGGCTTCATCGCGGCCGCGCTCGAGCGCCTGGACCCCGGGCGCACCGCGGCGTGCGTCATCGCCAAGTCGGGCTCGACGGCGGAAACCCTCGCCACCTTCCTCATCGTGCGCCGCTGGATGACCGAGGCGCTGGGCAAGCGCGCGCGGGCGCAGATCATCGCCATCACCGACGCCAAAAAGGGCGACCTGCTGGCCATCGCCAAGCAGGAGAAGTATCCCCTGTTCTTCATCCCGGCCAATGTGGGCGGGCGCTTCAGCGTGCTCACGCCGGTCGGCCTGGTGCCGGCGGCGCTGCTGGGGCTGGACGTGCGGAAGCTCCTGCGCGGCGCGGCTGACGCAAGCAAGAGTTGCTGGTCGCCGAAGCTGGCGAGGAATCCCGCGCTGCAATCGGCCGCGGTCCATCACGCACTGGACACGCGCAAGAAGAAGTCCATCGAGGTGGTGTTCGCCTACTCCTCCTACCTTTGGGCGGCGGCGCTCTGGTACCGCCAGCTCTGGGCGGAGTCGCTGGGCAAGCGCGTGAACCGCTCGGGCGAAGTGGTGGAGACCGGGCAGACGCCGGTGGCGGCGCTGGGCGTGACCGACCAGCACTCGCAGTTGCAGCTTTACATGGAAGGCCCGCGCGACAAGATGGTCACCTTCTGGGCGGTGGAGAAGCCGCGCGCCGAGCTGCGCATCCCCAAGGACTTCGCGGGCTTCGACTCCTGCGGCTACCTGGGCGGCAAGAAGCTCTCCGCCCTGTTCGACGCCGAGCGCCGGGCGACGGAGGCGGCGCTCACCAAGGCCGGGCGTCCTAACTGCCGCTGGACGCTCCCCCAAGTGGACGAGTACACCATCGGCGCCTTTTTCCAGATGCTCGAGTTCCAGACGGCGTTCGCGGGCGAGCTCTACGGCGTGGACGCCTTCGACCAGCCCGGCGTCGAACTGGGGAAAAAGCTCACCTACGGCCTAATGGGAAGGAGCGGATACATCAATCCCGCCGGCTGAGGGGAAGCGTTATGGACGCCAATGCGACCACCGACGACGTGAAGATCAAGAAACTGGGAGAGGAGTTTTTCGCAGGAGTGAACGCCGGGGATCTGGACCGGCGTATGGCGACGATGGAGCCTGGCGTAGTGATCATGCCTCCCGATCGCCCAACCATCGTCGGCAGAGAAGAGGTCCGCCGCCTCTCCCAGACTTACTCCGCAACCTACGAGGAAAGATGCAGCCTGGTCTACGACGAGGTCGAGTGCATCGGGGATTGGGGATTTGTACGGGCGACAGTCACTGCTACACGGACATCGAAGTCCGGCGACGGGGTCGAGAAGCTGAGCATGAAGAATCTTTGGATCGTAAGAAGACAGGCCGATGGCGAATGGAAATTCTGGCGCATCATGTTTAACCACACAATCCCTCCGCAGGTGGGCTGAGTCTTCCTGAGAAGCGGCCGTCAGGCCGTCTCGCGACCGAATGGCATGGCCGGAGAAGCTGACCTACGGGCTGATGGGACGAAAAGGATTCGAGAGTCTGTGATCTGCAAATCGTCAGAGTCGGGCGATGCGCCTTGACTACACGTCGAATGCTGCGCTCCACACATAGGTTCCTTCTCCGCTGCCTTGCTGCCGGCTCGGTCTTCACGATGCTGGCGCTGCCTGCGCCGGCCGCGGAAACCTTCACTGTCTCCGGCCTGGTGATGGCGGGGAAGGAGGTCGCGGTGAGCGGCGCCTCGGTCGTGCTGCTCGCGGGCGGCAACGCGGTGGCGCAGGCGAGCACGAACGCCGAGGGCCGCTTCGAGCTGCGCGGCGTGGCGGCGGGCGACTACGTCCTGCAGGTCCAGGCCGCCGGATTCAGCGACCAGCGCCTGCTGCTCCGCGTGCCCCTCGCTTCCGAGCTGAAAGTCCGTCTCAGCATCGCGCCGGTCACGCAGCAGGTGACGGTGACGGCGGTGCTGGGGGAGGCGGAGTCGGCGCAACAGGTGAGCCAGGGAGTGAACGTCATCAGCGAGAGCGAGCTCGCCATGCGTTCGCGCGTGGTGCTGGCCCAGGCGGTGGAGGAGGAGGAAGGACTGGCGCTGCAGCGCACCAGCCCCACGGTGGCGGGCGTCTTCGTCCGCGGGCTCACCGGCAACAAGGTCAACGTTTTTGTGGACGGCGTGCGCTACTCCACTGCCGCGCAGCGCGGCGGCATCGGCACCTTCTTCGACCTCAACCAAGCGTCGAATCTGGCGGCGGTGGAAGTGCTTCGCGGACCCAGCAGCGCGCAGTATGGCTCGGACGCCATCGGCGGCACCATCCAATTGCTCACGCTCACCCCGCCGCTGGGCTCGGACAAGCTGGAGTTCCACGGCAGCCTCTCGACCTTCGGGGGCTACGCCGACGCCAGCTACGGCTCCGCGGCGCTGTTCACGCTTTCCGGCAAGCGCTGGGGCTGGCTGACCAAGCTGGAAGCGGGACGCGCCAACCGCATGCGCCCGGGCCAGGGGCTGGACTCGCACTCCGCCGTCACCCGCTTTTTCGGCCTTCCCTCCGATCTCTTTTTCGGCCCGCGCCTCCCCGACACCGCCTTCACCGCGTACGGAGGCATGACCAAGCTGGCCTGGGCGCCCACTTCCGGCTCGCACCTCACGCTGCACTACAGCCGCAGCCAGCAGGATGGCGGCCGCCGCTACGACCAGTTGCTGGGCGGCGACGGCAACCTGGTGGCCGATCTTCGCGACCTGATGGGCGACTTCTTCTACGCGCGCTGGGACCAGACCCGCGCGGGATGGCTCAGCCGCATCAGCCTGACCTACTCCTTCAACTCGCAGCGCGAGGAGCGCGTGAACCAGGGCGGGCAGGGGAATCCCGACGCCGCCATCAATCACGAGTACGAGCGCACCCGCGTCCACGGCGTGCAAGGCGTGCTGGACAAGAAGCTCAAGCGCCACGACCTGCTGCTGGGCGCCGAGTACTACCACGAGCGCATGCGCGCGCCCTCGTTGGGCTTCGATCCGGTCGGCGGCACCAGCGCGGTGCGGCGCGGCCGCGTGCCCGACAACGCGCTCTACCGCAGCGGCGGCATCTACCTGCAGGAAGTGTGGCAGGCCGTTCCTGAAAAACTCCAGTTGGTGGGTGCGCTGCGCTACAGCGCCGCCACCTACCGGGCGCGGGCGGCGGACAGCCCGGTGACGCCGTCGCTGTGGCCGGACGACTCCTTGCGCGCCTCCGGCTGGACCTTCCGCGCCGG
The DNA here is from genome assembly GCA_967755155.1 of uncultured bacterium. Taxonomy (GTDB): domain Bacteria; phylum Acidobacteriota; class Terriglobia; order Terriglobales; family Acidobacteriaceae; genus DASYVL01. The sequence goes on along the minus strand of CBRAFF010000128.1, from coordinate 1,927 downwards.
CATCCTGGCGACGCCGGTGAAGTGGCTGAGCCTGTACGGCAACTTCAGCCGCGGCTTTCGCGCTCCGCACATCACCGACCTGGGAACGCTGGGCCTGACCGGCTCCGGCTTCGAGGTGGCGGCGCCCGACGTGGCCGGCCTGGGCGCGACCATCGGGGATTCCGCGGCGGCGACCGCCGTCTCTACCGGACGCCCGGTGGCGCAGGTGGAGCCCGAGACCAGCATGAACTACGAGGGCGGGGTGCGCTTCCTGCTGAGCAAGTTCACTTCGTCCACCTCGATCTTCCTCAATGACGTCCACAGCAACATCACCAAGCAGGCGCTCATCCTGCCGCCGGGCGCGGTGGGGACGGTGATCGGCGGGCAGACCATCACCGCCCAGGACCCGAGCGGAACGGTGTTCGTCGCGGTCGCCACCAATCCCGTGCTGGCGCGCGCCAACTTCGACGAGGCGCGCCTCTGGGGCGTGGAGCACCGCAGCGAGGTGACGCTCAACCCCAGCTGGAAGTTCGGCGGCCTGTTCACCTACATCCACGCCGAGGACCGGCGTACCGGGCTGCCTCCGAACATCGAGGGCGGGACGCCGGCGCCGGACGGCTACCTGCACCTGCGCTACACCAGCCCCAAGGGGCGCTGGTGGGTGGAGCCCTACGTCCATCTGGCTGGACGGCAAAGCCGGCTGTCGTCGCTCGATCTGGAAGACCGCCGCACCGGCGCGCTGCGCACCCGCGGCCAGATCCAGAACTTCTTCTTCCGCGGCGCGACCGTGCGTGGGTACATCGGCGCCGGCCCGGACACGCTCTTCGGCACGCCCGACGACATCCTGCTGGCCACCGGCGAGACGCTGGCCGAGATCCAGGACCGCGTCCTCGGCGTAGGTGTGGCGAGCGCCCAGCTCTTCACCGCCGTCCCCGGCTACGTGACCTTCAACCTGCGCGGCGGGGTCCGGCTGGCCGAGCGCCAGAGCCTGATGCTCGACTTCTCCAACATCGGCGACCGCAACTATCGCGGCATCAGTTGGGGCGTGGACGCTCCCGGCCGCAGCCTGACCGTCTATTACAAAATCTCGTTCTAAGACCGCCGCGGACGCTTCGGTTTGTTACCATCAGCGCGTGCCGCCTCCGCCCAAAGCGCGCGTCCGCTTCGCGCCCTCGCCCACCGGGCATTTGCACGTGGGCAACGCGCGCACCGCGCTCTTCAACTGGCTGTTCGCGCGGCAGCAGGGCGCCACCTTCATCCTGCGCATCGAAGACACCGACCTGGAGCGCCACGAGCCGGGCTCGGAGGCGCAGATCTTCCACGACCTGAGGTGGCTGGGCCTGGACTGGGACGAAGGCCCCGACGTGGGCGGGCCGCTCGGTCCCTACCGCCAGTCGCAGCGCCTGCCCGTCTACCGCGAGCACGCCGAGCGCCTGCTGGGCGAGAGCAAGGCCTACCTGTGCTTCTGCACCGCCGAGGAACTGGAGCAGGAGCGCAAGCGGGCGCTGGCCGAGCACCGCTCGCCGCGCTATTCCGGCAAGTGCCGCGCGCTCGACCCCAGAGCCGCGGCCGCGCGGCGACAGGCGGGCGAGGCCGCGGCCATCCGGCTGCACATTCCCGAGCATCCCATCCGCTTCCACGACCTGGTGCATGGCGACGTGGAGTTCGCGCACGAAGTGGTCAGCGATCCCATCATCCTGCGCTCCAGCGGCCTGCCGGTTTACAACTACGTGGTGGTGATCGACGACGCTCTGATGAAGATCACGCACGTCATCCGCGGCGACGACCACCTCTCCAACACTCCCAAGCAGGTGGCGCTCTACGAGGCGCTGGGGTGGCCGCCGCCCTATTTCGCGCACCTTTCGACCATCCTGGGCAGCGACCGGGAGCGGCTCTCCAAGCGCCACGGCGCCACCTCGCTCGAGAACTTCCGCGAGATGGGCGTGCT
>CBRAFF010000127.1:0-5564 GCA_967755155.1 uncultured bacterium | reverse complement strand
GCTGGCGGGCACACGCGCCCTGGCCGCCGGCGTCAGCGAGAAGGAGATTTACGAGCGCTGGGCCGCCGACGTTCCCCTGCGCCGCCTGGGCCGCCCGGAAGAGATTGCCGACGCCATCGTGTGGCTGGCCTCGGAACGCGCCTCTTACATTACCGGGCAGACCATCCTGGTGGATGGCGGAATCTACAAGGGTTTGTGAGAACGCTCGTTGGTCAAAGGAGAAACTCATGCTGCGACGCAAGTTCCTGAAATCCTCTTCGCTGGCCGCGGCCGCGGCGGCCGTAGCCTCGCCGGAACTGGCCCGCGCCCTGCTGCGCGCGGAAGACAATGCCGGCGGCATGCCGCAGAAATCCTATCCGCCGCTCAGCGGGCCCTTTCGCCTGCCAGCGGAGTGGTACCAGGCCACCACGGCGCGCTTCCAGGCAAAGCTCGCGGCCAAGGGCTGGGACGGCGCCATCCTGCATTCTCCGGACAATCTTCAGTACCTGACCGGGGCCTTTGCCACCTCGACCGAGCGGGCCATCTGGCTGTTCGTCCCGGTCAATGGCGAGCCCACCATCTTCTTCCCCGGCCTGGACCGCGACTTGTGGAACACCTGGTGGATCAAGGACCGCGAGTGGTACTTCGACTACCTGCACCACGGCGGCTACAACGCGGTGATGTGGGCGGCGGGCAGCGCCGAGAACCTGTTCGAATGGATGCTCGCCGGCCTGGTGAAGCGCGGCTACGGCAAGAAGCGCATCGCCTTCGAGAGCCACGGCAGCGACGACCAGATCGGGTCGCTGCGCAAGGTAGCGCCGCAGATGCAACAGGTGTGGAGCGCGCCCGGCGGCGTCCTGCTCGACATGCGCGTGGTGAAGACGGAGGAGGAGATCGCGCTCTGTCGGGTGGGCATTGCGCTGCACGACCGCATGATGGACTTTGCCCGCGACTACATCCTGGCGCACGGCACCGGCGCCACCGACTTCGAAGTCGCGCACGCCACCCAGGCCTACGGCGCCGCCGAGCTGGTGAAGTATCTGAAGCTCGACGGGCGCCCGCACACCGGCGTGGGGGTGGACGTGAGCTTCGGCTGCCGCACCGGCGTGGCCACCGCCTATCCTCATCCCAATCAGTTCTTCTACCAGCGCATCCAGCGCGGCGACGCCATCCAGATCGCCGCCGGAGTGCGCATCGGCGGGTACGGCGGCGAGGGCTACCGCGCCATGCAGATCGCAGGGCCGGGCGTCACCGACCTGCACTCCAAGATGTGGGAGACGCACACCGCCATGACGCTGGAACAGCAGAAGCTGATGCGCGCCGGCACGCGCTGCAACCAGGTGGCCGAGGGGGTGCTCAAGATCGCCAAGGACGCGGGCCTGGAGAAGTACGTCTACCACCGCCCGGCGCACGGCGAAGGCAGCGAAGGCCATCAGGCGCCGTGGATGGCGCTGGGCGACGAGACCGTGCTCCAGGAGAATATGACCTTCTCCAACGAGCCCGGCCTCTACCACCCGGAGGGCGGCTTCGGCTACAACCACTCCAACCTGGTGCGCGTCAGCAAGACCGGCGGCGAGCAGATCAACCAGACGCCGCTCACCCGGGAGTGGTGCTGGATAAAAATCTGACCGGGGCTGAAGCCCCTCTACCTTTGGGAGCTTTGCGCGGGCCTGAAGGCCCGCTCTTCCACCTTAGTCGGAGGCGGCGTTGGTGCTGGGTGTGGGAACGGAGCCGGAAGCCCACGCCGGAATCTCTCCCGCGGCTTCCTCCTCCGGCAGCTGCGCGATCTTGGCGAGCTTGACGTTCTTGGCCAGATGCAGAAGCTGCAGGGTGCGGATGCCGTACCAGTTCATGTCGATCTCATACCAAGCCAGGCCGTGACGGGCGGCCGTGGGGTGCGCATGGTGGTTGTTGTGCCAGCCCTCGCCGAAGGAGAGCAGCGCGACCCACCAGTTGTTGCGCGACATATCGGTGGTGGTGAAGCGCCGCTTGCCCCACATGTGCGTGGCCGAGTTCACCAGCCAGGTGGAGTGCAGTCCCACGGTCACCCGCAGGAAGATGCCCCACAGCACGAAGGGCAGCCCGCCCACCGCGTAGAGCACGCCCGCCAGAAGGATCATGGGGACGTAATGGAAGCGGCTGATGAAGCGGTGATAGGGGTCCGAGGCCAGGTCGGGAACGTAGCGGGCCAGTACCTTGGTGTCGTGGTGACGGGATTGGCCTCCCAGGATCCAGCCCATGTGCGACCACCAGCCCCCGTCGCGGGGCGAGTGCGGGTCGCCTTCCTTGTCGCTACGCGCGTGATGGATGCGGTGGATGGCCACCCAGAAAATGGGTCCGCCTTCGAGCGCCAGCGTTGCACAGGTGGTGAGGAAGTACTCGATGAATTTCGGGGTCTTGTAGCCGCGGTGGGTGAGCAGGCGGTGGTATCCCATGCCGATGCCCAGGCTGCCCGAGACCCAGTTCAGGAAGATGAGAAGCGCCACCAGTTCCCAGCTGAAGAAAAACAGCGCCGCCACCGCGCCCACGTGGAACATGCCCATGAAAAACGCGGTCGTCCAGTTCAGCGTGCCCGGCCTGCCGATCGCCAATTCTTCGAGTGTCATTCGTCCCCTCGGACTTTCGTGCTCAGGCCTCGCGATTCGCGGCTCGGGGCGCCAAACAGGTTTGAATACTACTACTCTAGCCTAACAGCTTTCAGATTCAGTGGCTAGGGGCGAGTGGCGAACGGTGAGCCTCACCCTTCCTACTGCAGTGTCGGCGATTCCCGGGTGCAGGGTTCCGACGTCGTGACGCGGATGACACCGGTCTCGTCACTGCAGAACGAGCGCATCCCGGTGGTGCCTGGAGTCACGGGAACCGCTTGCACAAAATAGGTATCCCGGACCTGGTCCCCGTTGGCATCGCTGGCCTCGTAGGTAAAGCTGTATCCCGACTTCACGCCGGAAGCCAAGACCTGGTCAATCAGGCAGGCGGACGTGGAGCTGCCCTCTGTGCAAGCAGGCGCGCCTCCCAGGGCCTGCAGGTCGGCCGAGAAGCCGACGTTGGGATAGGTGACGGCGTAGGTGACCTCGGCAACGTTAATGGTGCGCACTTGCCCCACGGCGCTGGATTCGTTGGCGGCGATGCGGGAGCGCAGCAGGTTGGGGATGGCAATGGCCGCGATAATCAGGATGAACGGAATGGCGACGATGCTGAGATAGCCCATGATGAGGCCGGCCAGCGCCATGCCATCGCCTTTGAGCCGGCCCGCGCTCTTCTTGATCTCGGAGAGGGCCATGTGACCCAGGATGATGGCCGGAATCCCCGCGAGGCAGAAGACCAGGGACAACAATCCGAGGACCAGGCTGGCGGTCGCCTTGCCGGCCGTGGGCACGGCTGCGCCGGGCGCGGGCGCCGGAGCGCCCACCACCGGGGAGGATTGCGGGGCCGCCGGCGGCGTCGCCATCAGCGGCTGGCCGCAGTTGCTGCAGGCGGCGCTCTCCGCTGGATTCTGTTGTCCGCACTGGGGGCAGTACATGGAGCCTCCTGCTTCACGCTTCCGACGACGCGCACATTTAACGCCGATGCGAGGCCGCCGTCAAAAGAAAAGGGGAGCCTCGCCGGCATCGGCGTATTGCGGACTCGTGGCTACCGTTGCTCCACCATCATCAGCGTGGCGGCATAGTCCAAGTCCTCGTGGCCGGCGGCGGCGGCCTGTTCGTAGATCTGGTCCACCGTCTCCAGGCCCGGCAGCTTCAGGCCGAGGGTGCGGGCGGAATCGAGCATGAGGTGGATGTCCTTGTGCATGAGGCGCAGGGGGAAGTTGGGGGAGAAGTCGCGGCGCAGGACGAAGGGCGCCTTGTAGTCCACCACACCGGAGCGGACCATGGAGGATTGGATGAGTTCGAGCAGCGTCGCCGGCTCCACGCCCAGGCCGCGGGCGAGCGTGAGCGCTTCGGCGAAGCCCTGGTAGATGAGGGCGATCATCAGATTCATGGCCAGCTTGGCGGCCTGACCTTTGCCGTTCTCGCCCATGCGCAGGACTTTTTTGCCCATGGCGTCGAAGAGCGGTTGGACTTTGGCGATGGTGGCTTCCGCGCCGCCTACGATGAAGATGAGCTGGGCGCTCTCGGCGCCGGCTTTGGAGCCGGTGACGGGAGCGTCGAGGACGTCGGCGCCGCGCGCGCGGATGCGTCCGGCGAACTCCACGGTCGCCGCCGGCGCGATGGTGCTCGAATCCGCCACCGCCATTCCCTCGCGCAGCGCCGCTTCCACGCCGTCTTTGCCGAAGAGCACCTGCTCGACCGCTGCGGTGTTTGAGACGCAGAGCCAAACGGCTTCCGCGCCCCCAGCCGCGTCGCGGGGCGAGGCCGCCATGCGCGCGCCCTCCACCCGCTTGCCCGGCGTGCGGTTCCAGGCCGCGACTTCGTGGCCAGCCTTCACCAGATTGGCAGCCATGGGGCCGCCCATGATGCCCAGTCCCAGGAATGCGACTTTCATGTGTGGTACCTCAGTTGTCGAGTCGGCTCAAGATGGCGGCGTCCAGCTCAGCAGGATGCGCAGGTCGCGCAGGTTGTTTCCAGTAGGCCCGGTGACCAGGGCATCGCCGAGGGCGCGGAACAGCGGATGGCTGTCGAAGCGGGCCAAGGCCTGGGCGGCGTCCAGGTGTTGGGCCTGCGCGCGCTCCAGCGTGGAGCCATCTACGATTGCGCCCGCGGCTAGGCTGTTGCCATCGATGCCGTCGGTCCCGGCGCTGAGCACGGTGATGTTCTCTCCGGCGATCTTCTGCGCGCAGTAAAGCGCGAAGTGCTGGTTGCGCCCGCCCACCCCGTCCCCCTGCTTGACCTCCACCGTCACCTCCCCGCCGGAGATCAGGCAGAGGCGCGGCTCGTTGCGGCGGCGCTCGCGCAAGCGCTCCAGCAGGTGGTCGGCGGCGCGGGCGTAGTCCCAGTCATCGCAGGAGTTGTCGATATCCACGGCGAAGCCGCATTCGGCGGCGGCGGCGGCCGCGGCTTTCTGTGCCGTGCTGTTGGAAAGCACCGGCCACCAGCGCGAGCGATGGAAGAGCGGGTCGCCGGGCTTGGGGGTCTCCTGCAGTGCGCGGCGCTCGAAGAGCTCGCGCACCGACGCGGGGAAGTCGGCCAGCATTCCGTACTGGCGGGCCACGCGATAGCAGTCGTCGGCGGTGGTGGAGTCGGGCATGGTGGGGCCGGAGGCCAGCGCGTCCAGCGCCGAATCGGGAACGTCGGAGACCAGCACGGAAACCTGCTGCGCCACCTGCGCCATCGCCGCCAGCCGCCCGCCCTTCACCGCCGAGATGTGCTTGCGGATGGCGTTGATCTCGGTGATAGGCGCGCCGCTCAACACCAGGACGCGGTGGGTGGCGATGAGGTCGTCGAGCGTGATGTCGGGGTCGATGGGCGCCTCTACCATCGAGGAGGCGCCACCCGAGATCAGGTAGAGCACCAGTGAGTCCGCGGTGAGCGCCTGCAGCGAGCGCGTGATGGCGGTGGCGGCGCGCAGCGACTCGGCGTTGGGCGCCGGGTGTCCGCCGGCGAAGTAGCGGAAGCCGGCGACCTGCGCCGCCTGCTCCGTGCTCCCCG
>CBRAFF010000126.1:0-5570 GCA_967755155.1 uncultured bacterium | reverse complement strand
AGGCCGATGTGCGTCCAGGTCTTGCCGGCGTCGGTGGACTTGTAGATGCCGTTGCCGATGGAGAGATCGGGACGCGGCAGGCCTTCGCCGGTGCCGACGTAGATGATGTTGGGGTCGGAGAGCGCGACGGCGATGTCACCGATGGACTGCGTGGGCTGCGCGTCGAAGATGGGCTCCCAGGTGCGGCCATAGTCGTCGGACTTCCAGACGCCGCCGTTGACCACGCCGATGTAGAACAGATTGGGCTGCGAGGGCACGCCGGCCACGGCGCGGGTGCGGCTGGCGCGGTGGGGGCCGATCATCCGCCAGCGCATCTCCTGGAACATCTTTTCCGGGACTTGCTGCGCGTGGGTGCGCGGAGTCAAGGACAGGATGCAGCTAGCGGCAAGCAGCAGGCAGGCAAGGCGATTGTGTCGGGTCACGGGCGGGTCTCCGTTGAAGGATTCGCGAGACAGGATAAACCAAAGGAACATTTGCCGCGCGCCGCGGGCTCCCGCATAATGGCGGACTAGGCGATCCTCTGAAGCAAGTCTCCGTGGCAATCACATTTCACGAACGCCAGCTCGAAGCTATCGAGCACGTGGCGGGCCCCATGCTGGTGGTGGCGGGCGCCGGCACCGGCAAGACGGCGGTGCTGGTGGAGCGCGTAGCGCGCCTGATCGAGGGCGGGCACGCGCGGCCGGAGGAGGTCGTGGCCGTCACCTACACCCTGGAGGCGGCGGCCGAGTTGCGCCAGCGGGTGGAACAACGCGTGGGTGCGGTGCACGCCAAAACTTTGCGCGCCGATACCATCCACGGATTCGCCAATCAACTGATCCAGGGAGCAGGGCGCGGCTTCCAAGTCCTCGACGAAAGGGACCTCTACGTCTACCTGCGGCGCCGACTGCGCGAGCTGGCGCTGGAGCGCTTCCGCAAGGCGGCGCAGCCGGCCAAATTCCTCGAGGACCTGCTGGACTTCTTCCGGCGCTGCCAGGACGAGCTGGTGGACCCCGCCGCATACGAAGCCTACGTGGAGCGGGTGGCGCGCGGAGAGCTGCCGCTGCCGCGGGTGAGCCGCTCGAAGGATGCCGCCTCGCTCTCGCGCGAAGAAGTGCTCGCGCGCTGCCGGGAGATTGCGCGGGTCTATCGCGCGGTGGAGGAGATGCTGGTCAAAGACAACCTGGGTACCTTCGGGCACCAGATCACGGGCGCGGTGCGGCTGCTGCGGGAGGATGCGAGCGTGCTGGCCCGGGAGCGCGCCCGCACCCGCTTCCTGCTGGTGGACGAGTTCCAGGATTCCAACCTGGCGCAGATCGAGCTGGCGACGCTGTTAGCGGGCGAGCCGCAGAACCTGTTCGCCGTGGGCGACCCCGACCAGGCCATCTTCCGCTTCCGGGGAGCGACGAGCGCGGCCTTCGACGAATTCCTGCGGCGCTTCCCCGAGGCGCGGACGGTGCGGCTGGAGATCAACTACCGCTCCACGTCGAAGATCCTGCAGTGCGCGCATGCGCTGATCCAGAAGAATCCGCCGGTGACGCGGCCGGGAAGCGGGCTGGGCAAGGAGTTCGAGCGGCAGGCGCTGTGGTCGGCGCGCGAGGAAGAGGCGGCGCAGGCGGCGCGGCCGCTGACCGCTGCCGCGGTGGAGATGGTGCTGGCGGGGAATCCGGCAGCGGAGGCGCAGGAGGTGGCGCGGACCATCCGCGAACGCCACGACCTGCTGGAGTGTCCGTGGAGCGACTTCGCCATCCTCTACCGGCAGCACAACCATCGGCGGCTGCTGGTGGAGGAGCTGGCGAGGAAGGAAGTCCCATATGCCGTGGGCGGGCTGGACGTGCTGGAGACGGGGCCGGTGCGCGACCTGCTGGCCTGCCTGAGGGTGGTGGACGACGCCGCCGACAGCGTGAGCCTGCTGCGGCTGGCGGCGCAGCCGCGGTTCGCGGTGGACGGCGTCCGGCTGCGCAACATGCTGGCCAAGGAGAAAGACCCTGCGGGATTCCGCAAGGCACTGGAGCGCTTTCCGGGAGGGAAGCGGCTGCTGAAGGCGCGAGAGGAAGCCGCGCGCGCCGCCGCTCCACGCCTGGTGACGCTGAGCAGCCTGATCCCGCCACTGGCCGAGGTGTTCGGCCTGGCGCTCGATACGCCTCCCGTCGGCGCCTTCCGCAGGTTCGTGGAGACTTGGGAGGGGAAGCCGCTGCCCGGGGAGAAAACGCTGCGCGGATTCCTGGAGTACCTGGAGTATTTCGTCGAAGCCGGAGGCACGGTGCCGGCGGAGGGCGAGGCGGCCAAGGACGCGGTGCGGCTGATGACCATCCATACCGCCAAAGGATTGGAGTTCTGCCAGGTGTTCGTGGTGCGGTCCGACTACCGCGGGCAGGCGGGCTACCACGAGAACCTGTTCGAGCTTCCGCGGGAGTTGCGCACGTCGGCGACGGACGAAGACCCGAAGGAAGTCCACGGGCAGGAGGAGCTGCGGCTGTTCTACGTGGCCATGACGCGGGCGCGCGACGCGCTGACGCTTTCCTGCGGCGCCCCGGGCAGCAGGACTGATCCCATACCGAGCCGCTACCCGCGGCAACTGGCGGCAGAGCAGCCGGTGAAGTCGTGCTGGCAGAGCCGGAATGCGCCGCCGTACGCGCGGGACATCGCAGCGGTCGCGGAGGATTCCGCGGTGGCGGCATGGATGACGATGCCGCCGCGCTGGGCGCCCGGTGAACTGAAGCTGAGCGCCACCGGGATCGAGACCTACGAACGCTGTCCGCTGCAGTTCAAGATCAAGCGCGACTGGAACCTGCCGGAAGAGCCGTCGGCCGCCATGCAGTACGGCGGCGCCATGCACACCGTCGTGTAGCGGCATTATGACGCGGCACGCGCGGGCCAGCCGCTTCCGGCGCAGCAAGTGGCGGAGGCCTTCCGCGAGGAGTTTGCCAAGGCGGTGGTCGAGGATTCCTATCAGCGGACGCTCTACGAGCGGCAGGGGCTGGAACAACTGCAAGCCTTCCTGGCGGCGCGCGCGGCGGAGCCCCAGCCCGAAGTGGTGGACACGGAGCGAACGTTCTCGGTCGAGATCGGGGGCGCGACGATACGCGGGCGCGTGGACCGGCTGGACCGCGCGGGCGAGGGCGTGGCCATCGTGGATTACAAAACCGGCCGGCCGAAGGACCAGGAGGACGCCGACGAGAGCCTGCAACTTTCCATCTATGCCCTGGCCGTCCAGCGGCAGTGGAAGCTGGAGCCGCGGCGCCTGGTGTTCTACAACCTGGAGACCAACCAGGCGGTGGAGACGGTGCGCAGCCAGAAAGAGCTGGAGAAAGCGGAGAAGCTGGTGCGCATCGCGGCGGAGAACATCGCGCAAGGAAAGTTCGAGGCCAAACCGGGATGGCACTGCCGCTGGTGCTCGTATCGCAGCCTGTGTCCCGAAACCGAGGAGCGGGTGGTTACAATCCAGAAAGCACTCGAACCCACGGGAGCGGATTGATGCTGGAAGCGGTGGTGGTCGTCCTGGTGATCGCGGTGGTGGGGCTGGCGTTCGTGGCGCTGCGGCGTCCCGCGGGCGGCGCCGGGGAAGCGGAGGCGCTGCGCCACGAGATCGGCGTGCTGCGGGAGACCAACAACCAGTCCATCGAGATGATGGCCAAGCAGGTGCAGGCGCTGGGAGGCAACGTGCAGACGGCGCTGGAAGCCGTGCGCAGCGACGTAGGCAACCGGCTGGACGCGAACGCGAGCGCCATGACGCAGGCGACGAAGACGGTGGGCGACCGGGTGGCCAGCGTGCAGGCGACCTTCGCCGGGCTGCAGGAGCAGGTGGGAGGAATGACCGAGCAGGCGCGGAATCTCTCCGAGCTTTCGAAATCGGTGACCGACCTGCAGCGCATCCTGTCGTCTCCCAAGCTGCGCGGGGGACTGGGCGAGGCGGAGCTGGAGGCGCTGCTGGGCGAGGTGTTCGCGCGCCACCAGTTCGAGACCCAGTACACCTTCAAGTCGGGCGAGCGAGCGGACGCGGTGCTGAAGTTCCCCCAGGGCAAGGTGGTGATCGACTCCAAGTTCCCGCTGGAGAACTTCCGGCGCATGGGACAGGCATCCACGGAAGCGGAGAAGAAGACGGCACGCCGCGAGTTCCTGAAGGACGTGCGCAAGCACATCGACAGCATCGCGGGGAAATACATCCTGCCGGAGGAAGGGACGCTGCCCTTCGCGCTGGCGTACATCCCGGCGGAGAACGTGTACTACGAGGCCATCATCCGCGACGAGGAGGGCAATGACCTGTACCGCTACTGCATCGAGCGGCGGGTGCTGCCGGTGTCGCCCAACTCGCTGTACGCCTACCTGCAGACCATCGTGATCGGGCTGAACGGGATGCGCATCAGCGAGCGGGCGGAATCCATCCTGCGGGAACTGGAGTCGCTGCGGGTGGAGGTGGATAAATTCACCGGGGAGTACGAGACGATGGGCAAGCACCTGCGCAACGCGACCACGAAGTACGACGAGAGCGCGCGCTTGCTGAACAAGGTGGAGACGCGGGTGCAGGGCCTTTCCGACCACCGGGGCGAGCAACTGACGCTGATCGAAGCGGAGGCGCAGAAGAAGGAGTTGGAGGAGCGCTCGGGCGAGAGCTGAAGGAGTTCCCCGCAAAAAGCTCAGGGGACGCGATGTGCGTCCCCTGTCGAGCTGGTACGGACGGCCAGTTAGTGTTTCTTCTTCTTGGCCTTCTTTTTCTTTGCCATTGTTCTATTCTCCCTTTTTTCCGCTTACGCGGATGTGCAACGATGTTTTGTTGCGATGATTGATGTATAGAGAGAAAGAAAAGTGATGTCAAGAAAAAAATCGGCGGCGGGAGCGAAAGTGCAACGTTGAGCGCGCGGAGAACTCGGCGCGAACGAGGTCACGTCTTCAAGATGCGTTGCAGGATGTACAGGAGGACGCCGACGATGGCATCGTGCCAGGCGTGCGCGATCATTCCGGGGCGCAGGCTCTTGCGAAAGTGAGCGAGCAGGCCGAAGGTCAAGCCGAAGACTCCGATCTGCACCATGCGAGCCGCGCCCTGGTAGCCGTGCGAGGCGCCGAAGACGGCGGCGGAGAGCGCGATGCCGGCGAAGGAACTGCGGGTGAGCCCGGCGAACGTCCGCTGCAAGTAGCCGCGGAAGATGATCTCCTCGCAGAAGCCGGCGGTCGCGGCCAGCCCGAAAAACAAAATGAGTTCGCGCAGATTTCCAGGAGTCAGGAAGCTGATCTTCTTCATGGCTTCCTTCAAGGCCTGGGTGTCTTGCCCGGCGGGCGCTGAAGTCTGAGCCAGGCCCAGCAGCAGTCCGGTGACTAGCAGCACGCCGACGGCCACGATCCAGAAGCCGGCGGCCAGGGCCACATCCAGCAGCGCGTCCTCCGGCGTCTTCCACCTGCCGCCAGTGAGCTCGGCCAGGGTCCAGCCTTGGCGGCGCATCCCTACCCAGACGTAGGCCAGCAGCACCCACTCCCAGACGATGGTCGCCAGGTAGAACGCAGGGCGGCCGAAGCGCTCGACCACCTGGTGCTGCCCGTCGGAACCGGCGTAGGAGAAGCCCAGCAGGATGACGAGCAGCAGGGCCAGGTGCAGCAGG
>CBRAFF010000125.1:0-5581 GCA_967755155.1 uncultured bacterium | reverse complement strand
CGGCAGAGCGCGCCGCGGATGCGGCGTCGAACTTCTCTCAGCCGGAGAACACGCTGCCGGCGAGCAACCTGGCACAGCCGGTCAGCGCCACGCTGCAGCCGCAGCCGGCGGTGAACCTGGCCCTGCAACAGCAGCAGCAGATGGGGCAGAGTGGCGGGTCCGCGGCCAAGCCGCGTTACACCGGGGAACCCATTTCGCTCAACCTGAAGGACGCCGACCTGAAAGACTTTTTCCGGCTGATCCATGAGATCAGCGGGCTGAACGTGGTGCTGGATCCCAACGTTCGGGGTACGGTGACCATCGTGCTGGACGACGTGCCGTGGGACCAGGCACTGGACATCGTGCTCAAGAACAACAACCTGGAGCGGGAGCTGGACGGCAACGTCCTGCGCATCGCCACGGTGGAAACGCTGCGCAAGGAAGCAGAGGGGCGCCGGGCGCAGATCGAGGCCCGGGACCTGGCGGTCAACAAGGTCACCATCACCCGCTACCTGAGCTACGCTCGCGCCGCCGACATGATGCCCATCATCAAGAAGTTCCTGACCTCGCGCGGAGACGTGGTGGCGGATACCCGCACCAACGCGCTCATCATCCAGGACATCCCCAGCGTGCTGCCGGCAGTGGAGCAGCGCATCCGGGACCTGGACCTGAAGACGCCGGAGGTGGAGATTGAAGCCCGGGTGGTCTCGGCCACGCGCAGCTTCGCCCGCGACATCGGCACGCAACTCGGCTTCGGCTGGAACAACCGGGTGACCACGCTGGGCGGCACGAGTGGGAGCGGCGGCACCACCCCCACGGTCTTCACTGGCGGCCCGGGGTACTTGAACCTGGGCGGGGGACCCATCCCGTTGTTCTCCAATCTGGCAGCCACCGGCGCGACCAGTGCCCTGGGAATCGCCACCGGTGCATCGCAAACCTACCGGCTGGACTTCGCGCTGACCATGGCGGAGTCGCGCGGCCTGCTGAAGATCCTGTCGCGGCCGCGCGTGGTCACGCAGAACAACGTGAAGGCGGAGGTCAAGCAGGGCGTGCGCCTGCCCATCGTGACCCAGGCGCAGTTGTCCGGCCCGCCCACGGTGACCTACGTGGAAGCGGTACTGCGGCTCACGGTGACTCCGCAGATCACGGTGGAGAACACCATCTTCCTGAACATCGAACTGGCCAATGACACACCCGACTTCAGCCAGGCGGTGCAAGGCAACCCCTCGATCATCACCCAGAGTGAGACCACCCAGGTGCTGGTGACCGACGGAGGCACGGTGGTGATCGGCGGCGTCATCCAGACCACAAACTCGGTCAACATCCGCCAGGTACCGCTGCTGGGCAACATCCCGGTGTTCGGCAACCTGTTCAAGCAGCGCAGAGTTTCCACCTCAACCCAGGAGCTGATCTTCTTCATCACTCCGAAGATCATCCAGACCTAGCAGCATCACACGCTTCCCAACGGCCCCCGCCCAGCGCGGGGGCTTTTGTTTTGGGATCATCGGGCCTAAGCTTTCCCATCCATGAACCATCGCGCCCGCCAACGCCGCCTGGAAGTCGCGCTCGCCGCGAGCGGGGCGGACGCTTTGCTGGTGACGCACCTGGCCAACGTGCGCTACCTGTGCGGCTTCACCGGGAGCTCGGGAGTCATCGCGATGGCGAACGGGCGGCGCGTGCTGTTCACCGACGGCCGCTACACCACGCAGGCGCGCCAGGAGGCGCGAGCCCTGCGCGTGGTAATCGCCCGCGGCCCGCTGCTCGAAGAGGCGGCGGCCTGGCTCGGCCGGCAGCGGGCGCGGCGCATCGCCGTCGAGGCCCAGCACATGACGCTGGCCGCGCGCAGCGCGCTGGTCCGCCTGCTCCCGTCCAAGGCGCGGTTGAAGCCGCTCGAGGGCCTGGTGGAGCGGCAGCGCATGATCAAGGAGCCGGAAGAGGTCGCGCTCATCCGTTCGGCGGTGCGGCTGGGCTCGAGTCTGTTCCAGCGCGCGCTGAAGGTCCTGCGGCCGGGCGTGACGGAAGCCGAGGTGGCCGGGGAGATAGAGCACGCGGCCCGGCGCGCCGGGGCGCAGGGGATGTCGTTTGAGACTATTGTGGCCGGGGGGAAACGGTCGGCGCTTCCGCACGGGATAGCATCCCCGCAACCTATTCCAAACAAAGGATTTGTTGTCCTGGACTTTGGTGTTATACTCGGCGGCTACTGTTCGGACATGACCCGCACGGTCCACGTGGGCCGGGCTCCCGGGAAAAGTCGAGAGATGTACCAAGTGGTACGGGAGGCCCAGGAGAAGGCCATTGCGGCCGTCCGAGCGGGGGTAAAGGCGGGCGAAGTGGACTACGCGGCCCGTAGCGTGTTGCAGAAGGCGGGGTTGGGCAAATACTTCACCCACTCTACCGGCCACGGCCTAGGGTTGGAGATCCATGAGCCGCCCAGGTTGGGAAAAGACCAGACCGAGGTTCTGGAACCCGGAATGGTGGTGACCATCGAGCCCGGAGTGTATGTAGCGGGGCGCGGCGGGGTTCGCATCGAGGACGTGGTGGTGGTGACCCCGCGAGGTTGCGAGGTGCTGACGCCCACGACCAAGGAGCTGATGGAGCTGTAACGGAGTCTTCCCACCCAGATGAATCAAAAAGAGCTGCGAGACCTGATCGAGTTCCTGATCGAGAAGGACATCACCGAGTTCGAGCTGGAGCGCGGCGACGTGAAAGTGCGCATCCGGCGGGGCGGGGAAGCTGCGCCGGCGGCTGCGGCCGCAGCCTACGTTCCCGTGGCGGCAGCGGCGCCGGGAGTTGTGCTGGCAGCCCCGGCAGCCGGGGCGGCCCCGGCCACCGGGGCGGCGCCGGTGGAGGAGGCGGGGCTGCACAGCGTGAAATCCCCCATCGTCGGCACATTCTACGAATCGCCTTCCCCGGGTTCGCCGCCCTTCGTCAAGGTGGGGGATGCGGTGGAAGCCGGCCAGGTGCTGTGCATCATCGAGGCCATGAAGCTGATGAATGAGATCGAGTCCGACGTGGCGGGCGAAGTGGTGAAGCGGCTGGCTTCGAACGGCCAGCCGGTGGAGTACGGGCAGGCCCTGTTCGTCATCAAACCGCGAGGCTAGAGCCCTCAGCGGCTAAAGCCGCTTGTTTGTGCGGCCGAGAGCGGCACGGCTGAAGCCGTGCCCTGATACGAACCAGGCCACGGGGGCTGATGTCCAGTCTGATCAGTGCATTCATGCGAGGGGCCCCAGACTCGGGCATCTCGCGGCAATCCGCGAAAACTCTGTCATGTTCAAGAAGATCCTGATCGCGAATCGAGGGGAGATCGCCCTGCGGGTGATCTGCGCCTGCAAGGAGCTGGGCATCCGGGCGGTGGCGGTGTACAGCGAGGCGGACAGCCACTCGCTGCACGTGCGCTTCGCCGACGAGGCCATCTGCATCGGCCCGCCCCGCTCCGCCGAGAGCTACCTGAACATCCCGGCGGTCATCTCGGCGGCGGAGATCGCCAACGTGGACGCCATCCATCCCGGCTATGGCTTCCTCAGCGAGAACGCCAACTTCGCGGAAGTGTGCGAGACCTGCCACATCAAGTTCATCGGCCCGCCCCCGGAGATCATCCGCCTGATGGGCGAGAAGGAGAAGGCGCGGGTGGCCATGAAGGCGGCGGGAGTGCCCATCCTGCCGGGGTCGGAGGGGGTGCTGGAATCGGAGGCGGAGGCCCTGCGCTGGGCCCTGGAGATCGGCTACCCGGTGATCGTGAAGGCGTCTTCGGGAGGCGGGGGGCGGGGGATGCGGGTGATCCGCAGCGCGGAGGAGCTTTCCCCGCTGTTCCAGCAGGCGCAGTCGGAGGCGGCCGCCGCCTTCGGCAACGGCGACCTCTACATGGAGAAGTTCATCGAACGGCCGCGGCACATCGAGTTTCAGATGCTGGCCGACGCCTACGGCAGCGTGGTCAGCCTGGGCGAGCGCGAGTGCTCCATCCAGCGGCGGCACCAGAAGCTGCTGGAGGAGTCGCCCTCGCCGCAGGTGACGGCGGAGATGCGCGAGCGGCTGGGGAAGCAACTCTCCAGCGCCCTGAGCAAGATCGGATACGTCAACGCCGGGACGGTCGAGTTCCTGATGGACGAGGAGCGCAACCTGCACTTCATCGAGATGAACACCCGCATCCAGGTGGAGCATCCGGTGACGGAGATGGTCACCGACATCGACCTGGTGAAGAGCCAGATCCTGCTGGCGGCGGGCGAGCGCATGGAGAACGTGCTACACGGCGAGATCGAGATGCGCGGCCACGCCATCGAGTGCCGCATCAACGCCGAGCATCCGGAGAAGTTCACGCCCTCGGCGGGGAAGATCACCACGTTTAATCCGCCGGGCGGCACCGGGGTGCGCGTGGATACCGCCGCCTATGCCGAGGCCGTCATCCCGCCCTACTACGACTCGCTCATCGCCAAGCTCATCACCCGGGGCAAGGACCGCGAGGAGGCTGCCTCGCGCATGGCGCGGGCGCTGGGGATGTTCATCGTCGAGGGCATTTACACCTCCATCCCGCTGCAGCGCAAGATCGTCGCCGATGCCGACTTCCTCGCCGGCGACGTAGACACCAAGTTCATGGAGCGGTTTTTGAAGTGAGGAAAGCGGCAATTAGCAGTTGGCAATTAGCAATTAGCAATTAGCGATTAGCATTAGCTTTTCGCCATGGTTGCAAGCTGCCCGTGGCCGCCGTTCTCGGCGGAGTCCGTCTGTAACGTATTGATTCTACAATGATTAGCAGCGGGAGCAAAAGAGCGGGCAGGAGAGCGAGCAAGGCAGGCTTTCCTGCGCTGTACGCGATCCTGGATGCGGGGAGTTTTGCGCGGGCGAAAGACCCGGCTGCGGCGATGGCGAAATTTGCGCGCGCGCTGGTGGAGGGCGGAGTGCGGCTCATCCAGTACCGCAACAAGACGGGCAGCGCGCGGGAGATGCTGGAGCAGGCGCGGGTGATTCGGAAAGCGGTGGGGCGCAAGGCGCTTCTGATCTTCAATGACCGCGCCGACCTGTGCCTGGCGGCTGGATTCGACGGCGTGCACCTGGGGCAGGAAGACCTGTCACCGGCCGCGGCGCGCAAGATCATCGGAAAACGCCGCGTGCTGGGAGTCTCCACCCACAATGTGAGGCAGGTGAGGGAGGCGAATCGGAGTTCGGCGGACTACATCGCCATCGGCCCGGTGTTCGCGACCCGGTCCAAAGCCAAGCCTGACCCGGTGGTGGGGCTGGCGGGGGTGAGGGCGGCCCGGCGGAGCACCCGGAAAACTCTGGTTGCCATTGGGGGCATCACACGGGCAAACTGTCGGGCAGTCGTAGGGGCAGGAGCGGATGCGGTGGCGGTGCTTTCCGGCCTGCTGGGGTCTCCGCGCCAAACTGCGGAGGATTTTCAGAAGCTTCTGAAGAAGTAAAGGAGCCCAAGTGAGCACAACCGCCCCGCAGAGCGGGACCGGGTCCGAGCCGGAGCTGGTCAAAGGGCTGGGCCTCACCAGCGCCACCACGCTGGTGATGGGCTCGATGATCGGTTCGGGCATCTTCATCGTCTCCGCCGACATCGCGCGCCTGACGGATTCGCCCGCGCTGCTCATCGCCGCCTGGCTGG
>CBRAFF010000124.1:0-5603 GCA_967755155.1 uncultured bacterium | reverse complement strand
AAGTTTGCCCCATGGAAAAGCTCGCCATCCTCTACGAGGCCAGCCAGGCCGTGCTCTCCACCTTCGACCTGGACGAGGTGCTGCAACGCATCCTGGCCATCGTGCACGAACAATTCCGCCTCAAGAACGGGGCCATCTTCCTGCTGGACACGGAGAGCCAGGAGCTGAAGCTGCGCTGCAGCTTCGGGCGCTTCCGCGACCGGCAAGGGCCGCAAACCATCCCGGTGGACAAAGGGATCCCGGGGGCCGCGGTCCGGCTGCGCCGCCCGGTCAACTCCGGAGACGTCAGCAAGGACCCGCGCTACGTCCGCACCTTCCCGGCCACGCGCTCGCAACTGACCATTCCGCTGATGGTGCGGGACAGCGTGGTGGGCGTCCTCGACTTCCAGAGCGACCAACCCGATTTTTTCAGCGACGAAACGGTAGACCTGCTCACCCTGTTCTCCACCCAGGCATCCATCGCCATCGAGAACGCGCGGCTGCATTCGCTGGAGCAGCGGCGCGCGGTGCAGCTCGAGACCATCAACACCCTGTCCAAGCAGACCGCCTCGGTGCTCGACCTGAAGGAACTGCTGGCCAAGGTGTGCCCGCTGGTGGTGGAGTCCTTCTCCGTGGATCACGTGGCCATCCTGCTGGTGGAGGGCGACCTGCTGGTGGTCCGGGCGCAGCACGGCAAGCTGACGCCGCTGTTCAACGAAGGCAAGCACCTGCCGCCCGGCGGGGGTCTGTGCACCCGCGCCCTCAAGACCGGCAAGACGGTGGTGGAGAACGAAGTGGGGAGAGTCCCCGACTACATCGCGGGGTATGCGGAGGCGGTCTCCGAGATGTGCCTGCCGCTGATCGCCCGCGGCCAGCCGCTGGGAGTGCTGACGCTGGAGAGCGCCACGGTGGGCGCCTTCCGCTCCGTCGACGTGCGCGCGCTGGAGTCGGTGGCCGACATCTGCGCCATCGCCATCCAGAACGCCCGCTTCTTCGAGCAGACGCGGCAGATGGCCTTCGTGGACGGACTCACCGGCGTGTACAACCGGCGCTACTTCGAGCAGCGCATCCAGGAAGAGCTGGAGCGCGCCTCCCGCTACGCCGGCGGCCTGGCCGTGCTCATGCTCGACATCGACCACTTCAAGAACGTCAACGACGAGTTCGGACACCTGATGGGCGACGAGGTGCTGCGCCAGGTTTCCGCCGTCCTGACGCAGCAGCTCCGCAAGATCGATGTGGTCTGCCGGTACGGCGGGGAGGAGTTCGCCATCCTGGTCCCGCAGACCACCGGGGACCGCGCCTGGGGCGCCGCGGAAAAACTGCGCCGGGCGGTCGAGGACTGGAACTTCCCCGGCGTGCCGCGCCCGGTCACGGTGAGCATCGGGGTGGCCGACTTCCCGCAGAACGGCGCCACCCGCAACGAACTGGTGAAGGCCGCCGACTCCGCCCTGTACGCCGCCAAGCAGGCGGGGCGCAACCGGGTGCTCACCGCCTCCGCTGTCGCTCGCGTCTGACCCCGCCCCTCCCGGGAAAACCTGTTGCCAAAATCCCCTGCGGGCGGAACAATGGGCTTCCCGCATGAAATCAGGTTCTCCCACAGGAGTTCCCGCGACCCTCTCGCACAAGGCGGTCGCCACCGTCGCCCTCATCGGGCTGGACGAGGCGGCCAGCGCCATCCTGCGCGACTGCTTCAAGCAGTTCGGCATCCAGACGGTGACGGTGGGCGAAGACGCCGGCCAGCGCCTGAAGCGGGAGAAGTTCGAGGCCTGCGTCCTGCGCCTGCATGAGCCCGGCGCCGGGGACTTGCTGGAGGCGGCGCGCACCTCCAGCTCCAACCGGCGCATCGTGGTGTACGGCATCTGCGGCAACGCCCAAGAGGCGCTGCGCTTCTCGCGCTACGGCATCAACGCCATCCTCTCCGACCCGGTGGAGCGGCAGTCGGCGCTGCGCGTGGTGCGTGCCACCCACCTGCTGGTGATCAACGAACTGCGCCGCTACGTACGCATCCCCATCTTCACCGAGGTGGTGCTTACCGAGCACGGGCGCAAGCACGCCGCCACCTCGCTGGAGGTCAGCGCCGGCGGCATGTCGCTCAAGACGCAACTGCGCGCCGCGCCGCCCACCGCGGTGGAGGTCGAGTTCACCCTGCCCGATTCGCAGCACCTCTCCGTGGGCGCGAACGTCTGCTGGCAGCGCGAGCCCGACCAGTTGGGCGTCCGCTTCGATGCCGGCGACAAGCGCCGCCTCGCCGTCAAGAAGTGGATCGACGATTACCTCGGCCTGGCCTAGGCCGCCCCTTCGTGTAGCATTGGCCCTGGATGGACGCCGTCCGGCTGGACAAGGTGCGCAAGACCTACGACCACTTCGTGGCCGTGGACGACCTCAGCTTCACCATCGCGCCGGGCACCATCTACGGCCTGCTGGGGCCGAACGGCGCCGGCAAAACCTCCACCATCCGCATGATGATCGGCATCACCGCGCCCGACTCCGGCACGGTGAACCTGTTCGGCGAGCCCTTCCGGCGCGGCCACCTGCGCCGCGTGGGCTACCTGCCCGAGGAGCGCGGCCTCTACAAGAAGATGAAGGTGCTGGAGCACCTGGTCTTTCTGGCCGAACTGCACGGACTGCCGGCGGCCGAGGCAAAGCGCCGCACCCTGGCCTGGAGCGAGCGCCTGGAGATCGCCGCCTGGCTGCCCAAAAAAGTGGAGGAGCTTTCCAAGGGCATGCAGCAGAAGATCCAGTTCATCGCCGCGCTGCTGCACGAGCCCGAGTTCATCATCATGGACGAGCCTTTCGGCGGCCTGGACCCGGTCAACGCCACCCTGCTCAAGGACGTCCTGCTCGACCTGAAGAAGCAGGGCCGCACCATCCTGTTCTCCACCCACCGCATGGACCAGGTGGAAAAGCTGTGCGACTCCATCTGCCTCATCGACCACGGGCGCCCGGTGCTGGCGGGAGAGCTGAAGCAGATCAAGGCGGGCTATGGCAAGAACCACGTGCAGATCGAGTACGACGGCGACGGCGCCTTCCTGCGCCAGCCCGACGGGCTGGTGGAGTCCTTCAACGACTACGGCAACCACGTGGAGCTGCGCCTGAAGAAGGGCGCGGACGCCCAGGAGCTGCTGCGCGCCGTGGTCGCGCGCTGCCGCGTGAGCCGCTTTGAGTTGAGCGAGCCTTCGCTGGAAGAGATTTTCATCGACGTGGTGGGGAAGAGCGATGGCTGACCATCCGCTGCGCAACCTGGGGCTCATCCTGCGGCGCGAATACCTGGAGCGCGTGCGCACCAAGTCGTTCGTCATCATGACCTTCCTGATGCCGGTGCTGATGTTCTCCTTCGCCTTCCTGCCCAGCCTGCTCATCGGCCGGCGCAGCGCCGGGCATCGCCGCCTGGTGGTGGCGACCGACAACCCGCAACTGGCGGAGGCCTTCCGCCGGCAGATGCAGCAGTTCCAGCCCAAGGCGGGCGAGAGCGGCATGCAGTACGACGTCGAGATCAGCAACGACACGAGCGAGGCGGGGCGCGCCCAGCTCACCGCCGAGGTCGGCGCCCTGCACCTGGACGGCTTCCTGTGGATGACGGAAGAGGCCGTGCGCACCAAGAAGGTCGCCTTCCACACCCGGTCCGCCAGCGACTTCGTGGAGATCGCCATGGTGCAGCGCGCCCTGCGCGACGGCATCCTGGAGCAGCGCCTGGCCGCGCACAACATCTCCAGCGCCGAGGTGGACGACCTGCTGAAGCGCGTGGACCTGAAGGTCCAGGGCGTGAAGGGCGGCGCCGGCGTGGGCATGCTGCTGGCCGCGCTCATGCTGGTGCTGCTGCTC
This sequence comes from uncultured bacterium, assembly GCA_967755155.1. Classification (GTDB taxonomy): domain Bacteria; phylum Acidobacteriota; class Terriglobia; order Terriglobales; family Acidobacteriaceae; genus DASYVL01. The sequence goes on along the minus strand of CBRAFF010000124.1, from coordinate 1,802 downwards.
TACATGAGCGTGCTGATGAACGGCATCATCGTCATGCGCTCGGTGCTGGAGGAGAAGAACTCGCGCGTGATGGAGGTCATGCTCTCCACCGTGACCGCCAAGGAGTTGATGGCGGGCAAGATCCTGGGCGTGGGCGCCGTCGGCCTGACCCAGATGCTCATGTGGGGCCTGCTGGCGGCGCTGTTCGGCAGCCCCACGCTCGCGGCCCTGGGCAAGATGGCCGAGGGAGTCCACTTCACCCCCGCCATGTTCATCTTCTTTCCCATCTTCTACCTGCTGGGCTACCTGCTCTACGCCTCGCTCTCGGCCGCGCTGGGCGCCGCCGTGAACTCGCAGGAAGAAGCCCAGCAGTGGCAGTTCGTCATCATCCTGCCGCTCATCGCCTCCACCGTGCTGATGATGCCCGTCTTCAGCGCGCCCTCCTCCACGTTTTCCACCGTGCTCTCGCTCATTCCGTTCTTCGCGCCCATCCTGATGTACATGCGCATCGTGGCCCAACAGCCGCCGTGGTGGCAGATCGCGCTTTCCATCGCGCTGCTGATGGCCACCATCTACGGCGCCATGGTGCTGTGCGCGCGCATCTACCGCGTCGGCATCCTGATGTACGGCAAACGGCCCACCCTGCCCGAGATCATCAAGTGGGTGCGGTACGCGTAGCGAGGGGCGCCGGCGTCCCGCCAGCTTGTCGCAAAAAAGCAGGTTCCTCGCTTCGCTCGGAATGACAATCTCTCTTTCTCAACTCTGCGCTCCCGTTGTGGTGAAATAGACCCGTGCCTGAGGCCGCCTCCGCTCTCGCCGCCGAAACCTCCGACGAGCGCGTCTTTACCCTGTGGCAGCGCGTCGTGCTGACGCTGGCCACCTGGGCGGGGACGCTGCTCATCCGCGCCATCGCGCCCACGCTGCGCTACACCGTTTCCATCGAGGAGGGCGGACCGGAGCAGGGCTACTTCGCCCCCGGAGTCTCCTGCTTCTGGCACCAGTGCGTGATTCCTGCGACCTGGTGGTATCGCGGGCGCGACATCGCGGTGATGACCAGCCGCAGCTTCGACGGCGAGTACATCGCCCGCATCATCGAGCATCTGGGCTACCGCGCGGTGCGCGGCTCCAGCTCCCGCGGCGGCGCCCGGGCGCTGCTCCAGATGCACAACCACATCGAGCACGGACGCATGGCGGCCTTCACCATCGACGGCCCGCGCGGCCCGCGCTACGTCGCCAAGCCCGGCCCCGTGCTGCTGGCGCGCAACAGCGGGGTCCCGCTCTGCGGCTTCCACGTCGCGCTCGAAGACCCCTGGGTGCTGCCCTCCTGGGACGCCTTCATGATCCCCAAGCCGTTCTCTCGCGCCCTGCTGCGCATCGGCAAGCTCATCCGCGTGCCGGCGGATGCCGACGCCGCCGCGCTCGACCGCTACCACGCCGAGCTTCAGGCCTCGCTTGACCGGGCGCGCGTGTTCGCCGAGGAAAATCTGCCGAGCATCCGTTGATTCGTTGACACTCCGCCCGCCCGCGGGTAGAGTCACCAGACCGGGCATCGGCCCGGCTGCTCTTTTCCATTCTGCGTTCGCGCGCCCCGACTTACTTCGTCGGGGCTGGGAAGCGGGTGAGAATCCCGCGCTGCCGCGCAACTGTAAGCGAGCCTGGAGGCTCGGACACTGTCCCGATGTATCGGGGTGGGAAGTCCGGCCTCGTACCAGGGAACGAAAGTTCCAACTCGCTAAGCCAGGAGACCGGCGCGAATCGCACTGTTTGAAACCCCTTTCGCGTGCAAAGGAGGAATCATGCGGTCTTTCGGTCTCGTTTTCGCC
>CBRAFF010000123.1:0-5671 GCA_967755155.1 uncultured bacterium | reverse complement strand
TGCCCCACCCTTCCGCCTGCTGGAGCCTGCCCCGAGCGGAGTCGAGGGGGCGGAGGGTGGGGGTTTCTGTTGGGCGAGCAACCTGGCCGAACACTACCGGCCTCCCCGGCTGGATGAGCGCCCCAGTGAACAGGAACTCCGCCCCCAGTTCGCTCAGAACCTCTTCCACCAGGTCGTGCTTGCCGGCGGAGACGCCGCCGCTTACCAGCAGCAGGTCCGCGCCCAGGCCTTCCTCCAGCAGCCGGCGCAGCGCCGCCCGCTCATCGGGCGCGATGGCCAGTTGCGCCGGCTCGCCCCCCGCCGCCTCCACCTGGGCGGCCAGCGAGTAGCTGTTGGAGTTGCGGATCTGGTTCTCGCCGGGCTGGGCGGCTATCTCCACCAGTTCGTCGCCGGTGGGCAGGATGGCCACGCGCGGGCGCAGGTGCACGCGCACCTCCGCCTTGCCCGCGGACGCCGCGGCGGCGATGGCAGCCGGCGTCATGCGCGTACCGCGCGGAAGCAGCACGTCGCCGCGCCGCGCCTCGCTGCCTGTGGGGACCACGTTCTCCCCCGCCGCCACCGCGCGCTCGATCTTCACCCGGTCGCCGCTGTGCGAGGTGTACTCCACCATGACGACGGCATCCGCCCCCGCGGGCACGGGGGCTCCGGTCATGATCTCGGCAGCGCAGCCGGGCGCGAGCGGGATGAGGCTCGGGTCGAGCGCAGCGCCCGCGCGGATCTCCCCAACGACCTTCAGCTCTGCCGGCAGCCGCGCCAGGTCGGCCGAGCGCACGGCGTAGCCGTCGCGCGTGGCCCGGGGGAAGGGAGGCAGGTCGCGGTCCGCCGCTACCTCTTCCGCCAGCACGCGCCCCAGGCCGCGCACCACAGGCACGGCCTCCGCCCCCGAGGGCCGCAGGCGCGCCGCCTCCGCTTCCACCAGCTTCCGCGCTTGGCGGAAGGGAAGCAGTTCGGCGGCCGTCGCAGGGGCTGGATTCGACTTCATGGTGTGTGCTGGGCGCTTCTCAGGGGAGCAGAAGCTGGATTCTCTCGCGTCCGCTCGCTCCGGCGCAAACGAAAAGGGCGGCCGCGCGGGCCGCCCGTCTCCAAGCTGCCAATCGCTACTTCTTCTTGGTGCGGGGTTTTCCGTAGGTGGTCTGGACCTCCGCCCCGATGTACGCCAGCATCCCCTTGACCTCTTCGGCGCGCCGGCCCGTGGGCTCCAGCTCCAGATACTTATTGAAGGCCTCGGCGGTGCCCGGCGGCGCAACCATCTTGTTGGTCTTGTCGAGAGTCGCCTTGCCCAGCAGGTTGATCGCCTTCTGGTAGTAGGCCTCGGCATAGGCGGGATCGGCAGCAATCGCCTTGTCGAAGGCCTCGGTCGCCTGATCGATCATCTTGAAGCGTGCCGCCTGGTCCGTTTGCTTCGCCGACTGGTTGGTGAGGATCGCGCCCAGGTTGAAGTAGTACTTGGCGGCGCTGGTCGGATCGGTTTGCGAAGCCTTGGTGTATTCCTCCATCGCCTCCTTGGTCTTGCCCCCCTTGGCGTACGCCTGACCCAGGTTGTTGTGATAACCGGCCAGCCGGGACTTCTCCACGTTGGGCTGCGCTTCGGCCAGCGTGATGGCCTGCGCGCAGTGCGTCTCCGCGTCGGTCAGCTTGCCGCCACCCACCTCTACTTCGCACAGCTTGCCCCAGATCTCATGCCGGGTGGCATCCGCGGCTGCGGCCTGGTTCATGATGCTGATGGCCTGGTCCCATTGCTGGGCATCCTGTGCCGTCTGGGCGGAGGCCAGCATCTGGTTCAGGTTCCCGACCTTTGCGTTCTCCTTCTGCATCTCCTCCATCTGCCGCTTCTGCTCCTCGGTGAGCTGGGCCGGGCCGCTCTTGGCGGCATCCTTCTTCAGCCTTTGCAGGTCGAAGTTCAGGATGTTGACCGAGCCCTCCGTCGCCAGGCGCACCTGAAAGTTGTCGGAGACCCAGAGCTCCGCACCGTCCTTCATCAACGTGGCTTTGTAAATGTCCGCGAGGATGCCGATGGAGTAGAACTCGCCCTTCTTGTCCGTCTTGAAGGTGTAGCTGCGGTTAGCTTCCTTGGCCTTGAGGAGGATGGTGGCCCCCTCCAGGGGCTTGCCCTGCTCGTCCTTGACCGTGCCGCGGACGATGGCCAGCCCCGCCTGGCCCCAGGCGGAGAGGCTCAACGCCAGTGACAGCGCCGCCACTCCCAGGACCGTCTTCCAGTATCTGCGTTTCATATCATTCCTCCCCTGCCATAAGAACGGATTCCCAACCCTAGCTTGCCACCGCGGCGGCCGCGTACGGGATGGGGTCGCGCGCGCCCGCGGCCTCAAACGCCCGCAGCCGCAGCACACAACTCTCACACACCCCGCAGGCCTGGTCCTCGCGGCTGTAACACGACCACGTTAAATCGAAGGGCGCACCCAGTTCAAGGCCGAGCCGCACGATCTCCTGCTTGCGCATGGCGATCAGCGGCGTCACGATCTCGATCCCGCCCTCGCGCGTCCCCGCGCGCACTACCCGGTTGAAAGCCTGGTAATACGCCGGACGGCAGTCGGGATATCCCGAACTGTCCGGCTCCACCGCCCCGATGTACACCCGCGTGGCGCCCCGCACCTCCGCCCAGCTCACCGCCGCCGCCAGAAAATGCGCGTTGCGGAAGGGGACGTAGGTCACCGGGATGCTCTCCCCCGGCCGCCCGTCCGCTTCCGGCACTGCGATGCTCGCATCCGTCAGCGCCGAGCCGCCGATCTTGGCCAGCGCCTCGTTCCGCACCACCATGCGCTCGCCCAGGCCTAGCCGGTCGCAAATCGCTTCGAAGGCGCGGCACTCGCGCTCCTCCGTCCGCTGACCGTAGCGCACGTGCAGCGCCGCCGCCTCGCACTCCCGCGCCGCCAACGCCGCGCACACGCACGAATCCATCCCCCCGCTCACCAGGACCACGGCTTTCGGCTTGGCGCTTCTGTCCCTGCTCATAGACCTGGGCCGGCCTCCGATAGTTTAGATGGCGATTTCATGTTAACTAACCCCCGGAATCGTCAAAAGTCACCCTGCCCGGGGGTTACCTTGGTGCAATCCCTATACCCCCTGGGTCTCCGGGGCCCAGATAAACTTATGAATCTGAAGGCCTAAACGCACCGGCAGGCCGTCCGCCAGCATCCAGCCGGCCAGCTCCTGGGGGTCGAGCAGGCAGTGGGAAGCGTCACGCGCCCCGCGGGCCTCCTTGCGAAACGCCGGAGAGAAGATGACCGAGCCGGCGCGTTCCCCGAGCTTGTGCTCGCGGGTGAAGTCGCGGGCGAACTCGTAGTCGGCGCGGTCGCTCAGCACGAACTTCACCTCATCCTGCGAGGTCAGTTCGGCCAGGTTCTCCATGCGGAACGTCCCGGCTTCGCCCGAGTGCGGACACTTCACGTCCACGATCTTCACCACTTCCTTCGGAACCTTCGCCAGCGGCCGCTCGCCGCTGGTCTCAAGCAGCAGGGTGCAGTCCGCCGCCAACAGCCGCCGCATCAACTCCAGGACTTCTTCCTCCTGCAGCATGGGCTCGCCTCCGGTGATCTCCACCAGCTTCACCGGCTCGAGCTTGCGGACCTCGCGCTCCACCTCTTCCACCGTCATCTTGCGCCCGCCGGTGAAGGTGTACTCGCTGTCACACCAGGTGCAGCGCAGGTTGCACCCCGTCAGCCGCACGAAGATGCACGGCAGCCCGGCGTAGGAGGACTCGCCCTGAAGCGACTTGTAGATTTCCGTGATTTGCATCGTGGGAGGCTTGCAGATTTTCAATTGTCAATCGTCAATTGACAATTTGCTGCCTTATTCCCGATATGTCGCGGTGGTGCTGTCCGTCTCCCACACCGTCACTTCCTTCACCCGCACCCGTCCGTTGGTCACGGACTTGAGCTTCGAGGCAGTCTCCTCGTAGAAGTGCCGGGCCAGGTTCTCGGCCGAGGGATTCACCGTGGCGAAGGGCTCCAGGTCGTTCATCATCTGGTGGTCCAGCCGCTCGATCACCGGCTTCATCAGCTCCTTCAGGTCCTTGAAGTCCACCAGCAGGCCGGCCTTGTCCAGCTCCGAGCCGGTCAGCGTCACCCGCACCTTGTAGTTGTGCCCGTGCGGGTTCTCGCACTTGCCCTTGTAGTCGCGCAGGTAGTGCCCCGCGGCAAAGCTCTCTTCGACGGTGATCTCGAACATAAGGAAGCTCTCCGCAGTCCGCCCTCAGCCAGGGCCGAACGCCATCCCCGAAACCTCCATTGTAGCGCGGCCCCAGGCCCGGCCGGTTCCCGGCGCTGCTACGACGCCCCGAAGAAGCTCTCCACGTCTGCCAGCTCGCTGGTCCGCCGGTAATTCGGCAGGCTCTCCAGAAACACCTGCCCATACCGCTGCTTTTGGATGCGATTATCCAGCAGCGCCAGCACGCCGCGGTCCTCGAGCGACCGGATGAGCCGCCCGAACCCCTGCTTCAAGGTGATGACCGCCGCCGGAACCTGGTAGTCGAAGAAGGCGTTGCCGCCCTCTTCGTCGATGGCGCGGATGCGGGCGGCGACCACCGGGTCGCCGGGCACGGCGAAGGGCAGCCGGTCGATGATGACGCAGCTCAACTGCTCGCCCTGCACGTCCACGCCCTGCCAGAACGATGCCGTGGCGAACAGCACCGCGTTGGGCGTCAGGCGGAACTCCTCGAGCAGCGCCGTCTTGGGCGCGTCGCCCTGGCGGAAGACGGGGAACTCCAGCTCGCCCAGCAGCCGCTCGTGCAGCGCGTTCATCTGGGCGTAGCTGGTGAACAGGCAAAACGCGCGGCCCTGCGTGATCTCCAGCAGCCGCCGGATGCGCTCCGCGGCGCGCGCGGCGAACTGCGGCGTGCGCGGGTCGGGCAGGTCGGGCGGCAGGTAGAGGATGGCCTGGCGCGCGTAGTCGAAGTGCGAGGGCACCACCAGCTCGCGCCCGTGGTCCACGCCCAGCCGCCGCTTCACGTAATGGAATCCCCCGGAAACCGCCAGCGTCGCCGAGGTCAGCACCGCCGTCTCCAGCTTCTCGAACAGGCACTGCCGCAGGATCTGCGAGACGTCGATGGGCGTGGCCTGCACGATCACGTGGCCGCCCCCGCGCCGCCCCTCTTTCCGCCGTTCTATCCAGAAGACGGTGTTCTTGTCGTCCGATTCCAGCAGGAAGCTCAACTGCACGCGCAGCTCTTCGGCGCGCCGCGCCAGCGCGTACACCTCTTCCGGCTTCTCGCGCAGCCCCTGCAACTCCGAGACCAGCCCGCCCAGCGCGCCCAGCAAGCCGGAATACTCGTCGCCATTCTCTTCCAGGAATTCTTTGCGATTCTCGAAGGCAAAGCGCCCTTCGCCCGGCGGGATGAGCGCGAAGAAGAACTGCGAGCGCTCCCGCACCCGCGCCACTGCCGACTTGAGTTGCGGCGTCAGCAGGTGCTTCCACTTGAGCAGGGTCTCGGCGTCGCGCGCCAGCTCGTCGAAGCGCAGGTTGCTGACCGCGATGCCGAAGTAGCTCGACGCCACGTCCTCCAGCTCGTGCGCCTCGTCGAAGACCACCGCGCCCGCCTCCGGCAGGATGCCCGCGTCCGGCGCCCGGTCGGCCGCCTCCTTGATGCCCAGGTCGGCGAAAAACAGATGATGGTTCACCACGATCAGGTCGCTCTCCGCCGCCTTGCGCCGCATCT
>CBRAFF010000122.1:0-5685 GCA_967755155.1 uncultured bacterium | reverse complement strand
GGCATCACGATCCCACGTTAGCGCCGAAAAGCGCGGCGCGAACGTGGGGCACGCGGCTAGCGCGCGTGAAACGCCAGGTCCAGCAGGAACAGCATCCCCACTCCCACAAAGACCACCAAGGCCATCTTCACGCCCGGCTCCTTGTTGACCTCGGGGATCAGGTCGGAGGCGGCCACGTACAAGGTCACGCCGGCGGAGAGCGGCAGGCCCACGGCCACTGCGTGCTGGAACCCGGCCATGGCCAGCACTCCCAGCAGCGTCGCCCCGCCCAGCATGGCGGAGGCGGTCCAGGCCGCGCGCCGGCTGCGCCCGCTGGCCAGCATCACCGAAGCCACCGTGAAGCCCTCGGGAACCTTGTGCAGGAAGACGGCCAGGAAGATCACCCAGCCCAGCCAGTCGGAGATGAGGAAGCCGGAGGCGATGGCGATGCCGTCGAAGAAGGTGTGGATGAGCAGCGCCACCAGCACCGAGTAGCCCATCATGCCGCGTTGGAACTCTTCCTGGTGAACCTCTTCCCCGAAGTGGAAGTGGGGCGTAAGCGTGTGCTCGAACAGGTGCATCAGCAGGTAGCCGGCCAGCACCCACATCAACCCGTGCTTGGGGTCCAGGCTGAGGCTCTCCGGGATCATCTCCACCAGCGCGGTGGCCAGCATGAATCCCGAGCCCAGGGCCACGAAGTACTTCAGGTAGCTGCGCTCCCAGTTGCGCTGGACGATGATGGCGCCGCCCAGGATGTTGGCCAGCGCGGCCGTCAGGCCCAGCAGGACGCTGATGGCAAAGGGGTGCATGTGCGGTGAGTGGACGAGGATAGCAGACCGGGAGTACTCAGTACCTAGTACTCAGTACCTAAGTTCTCAGGGCTCAGTCGGGTCCGGTCCAGGGAGGCTATGAGGCCGTTCAGGACGCGGCCCGGCGTATTTGACTGGTCAACCCATAGAGCTCATGTTTAGGGAAGCTTTCCGTTGCGCGGTAGATCTCCACCACCAGGTCCATCGATTTTTGCCATGCCACCAGGTCCTTGTAAGACTGAGCCATGGGGCTGCCTCCTCGGCGCAAGCCTGAACTAGGTACTAGGTACTGAGTACTGCGTACTTGTTCCTACCCACTATGCCGGATATGCACCACGTCCCCATCCTTGACCACGTAGTCCTTGCCCTCCAGCCGCAGAGTGCCGCGGGCGCGGGCGTTGGCCTCGGAGCCGGCTTCGAGCAGTGCGTCCCAGTGGATGGTTTCCGCGCGGATGAAATGTTTCTGCAGGTCGGAGTGGATGGCCCCGGCGGCCTCCGCCGCCCGGGTGCCGGCGGGCACCGTCCAGGCGCGGCACTCGTCCTCGCCCACGGTGAAGAAAGAGATCAGGCCCAGCAGGGCATAGGTCGTTCGGATCAGGCGCACCAGGCCACTCTCCTTTAACTGATAGCTGGCGAGGAACTCCGCCGCCTCAGCGTCGCTCATCTCCGCCAGTTCCGCCTCCACCTTGCCGCAGATGGCGGTGGCGCCGGCGTTGAGGCGCGAGGCCGCCGCGCCCAGGCCGTACTTCTCCACCGCACCTTCAAGGTCCTTCCCTAAGTCGCTGCTTTCATTGACGTTGAGCACGCAGAGCAGAGGCTTCTCGCTGAGGAACTGGAAGCCGCGGAAGCGCTTCTTGTCCTCCGGCGTCATCTCCAACTCGCGCAGCGGACGCTCGGTCTCCAAATGTGCCTTGGCGCGCAGCAGCAGCTCGTGCTCCTTCACCAGGTCCGGCGACTTCATCTTCTTCAGCTCTTTTTCCAGGCGCTCCTGGCGCTTCTCCATCTGGCCCAGGTCGTTGATGATGAGGTCCAGTTCCACCTTGGCCAGGTCGCGCGGGGGATCGATTTCGCCCACGTGGGCCACGGCGGGATCGTCGAAGGCGCGCAGGACGTGCGCCAGCGCGTCCACCGAGCGCAGGGCGGTGGCGTAGGCGGTGTCCTTCAGCGCTTCCTGGCCGATGGCGGCCACGTCCACGTATTCCACCGCGGCGTGCATGAGCTTGCGCGGGTTGTAGAGCGCGGCGAGTCTGTCCAGGCGGTCGTCGGGCACTTTGGCCACGCCCAGGTGCGCCTCGCGGCCGTGCGCGTCCACCTGCGCCTTGGTCAGGATCTTGAAGAGGGAAGTCTTGCCGACCTGCGGAAGTCCGATGATGCCGGTCTTCATACCGGCACGGCGACGCTCTCGACGATCTCGCGCAGGATCTGCTCCGCCTGCTCCGATTTCTTGAGGGTCGAGGAGTAGCGCGCGTTGGCCACCACGCGGTGGGCAAAGACGGGGATGGCCAGCGACTTGAAGTCGGCGGGGGTGGCGAAGTCGCGGCCTTCGAGGAACGCCAGCGCCTGGGCGGCGCGGAAAAGCATGAGGGCGCCGCGCGGCGAGACGCCGAGTGAGAGGTACTCCGAGTCGCGCGTCTTCTGCACGATGGCCAGGGTGTAGGTGACCAGGGCATCGTCCACGCGCACCCGGGTGGCCTCTTCCTGCATGGCCAGGACGTCGGCCGCGGTCATCACCGCTTCCAGTTGGTCGAGGCGCGCCGCGCCCGCCTCCGAGCGCAGGATGCCGCGCTCGCTGGCCGCGTCCGGATATCCCATGCGCACCCGCATCAGGAAACGGTCCATCTGCGATTCGGGCAGGGGATACGTCCCATGGTGCTCCACCGGATTCTGCGTGGCGATGACGATAAAGGGCTGGGGCAGGGGATAGCTGCGGCTGTCCACCGTGACCTGGCCTTCGTTCATGGCTTCGAGCAGCGCCGACTGCGTCTTGGGCGTGGTGCGGTTGATCTCATCGGCCAAGAGCACGTTGGCGAAGACCGGCCCCGGCTTGAACTCGAACTTCTGCTCCATGGGCGAGTAGATGGAAATGCCCAGCACGTCCGAGGGCAGCATGTCGCTGGTGAACTGGATGCGCTGGAACTTGCAGTCCAGCGCCCGCGCCAGGGCGTGGCCGAGGGTGGTCTTGCCCACGCCGGGGACGTCCTCGATCAGCAGGTGCCCGCGCGCCAGAACGCCCACCAGCGCCAGCCGGATGACGTCGTCCTTGCCGCGGATGACGGTGCGCAGCGCGGCTTCGAGCTTGCCCGCGCGCTGCGCCGCCGCCGGAATGGATTGCGGTGCCATGGGGAATTTGGATTGTACTATCTCCGGCGCGCAGGCTTCACGCCTGGATTCGAGCCGCCGGCAACGCCAGTTTCCCGCGCGCGACCCATGGCTCGGCCCGCAAATCCGCTACAGGCGTGGCGCAACTACTAGCAGGCATGCCAATTACGCGGCCAGGGAAGGCGTTTGTGCTTGACCGGGGTACAGGGTGAGCGCATGATGCACCACAATCGGACTCGCGCGCTTCCTGTGACCCTCGGGTACTTGTAGGCATCGCCAACGACCCTCGGCCAACCCCTAAAGCAGCTGCCAGCCAGCGTGTGCGAGTTCGGGGAGGACTCTGTGATCGGAACCACGGTCGGCAACTACCGCATTGATGAAAAACTCGGCGCCGGCGGCATGGGTGTGGTGTATCGCGCCACCGACAAGCAGCTCGGCCGGCCCGTAGCCATCAAGACCCTGACGCTGGGCCCCACCATGCAGCGCGAGTTTCTGGCGCGCTTCCTGCGCGAGGCGCGGGCGGAGTCCCAACTCCAGCATCCCTGCGTGGTCATCATCCACCAACTGAGCATGGAGAGTGACCCGCCGTACATCGTGATGGAGTACGTGGAGGGGCGGACGCTGAAGGACCTCATTTCCGGCAAGCCTCTCCCGGTGGGCCAGCTTTGCGAGATCGCCATCCAGGTGGCCGACGGGCTGGCGGCGGCGCACGAGAAGGACATCGTGCACCGCGACATCAAGTCGCAGAACATCATGCTCACTCCCCGCGGGCAGGTGAAGATCCTCGACTTCGGCCTGGCCAAGATCAAGGAAGCGGGCAAGCCCGCGGCGGCCCCGGTGGACATAGAGAAGACGATGGTTTTCGGCGAAGGCGCCATGGAGGAGGAGGCGGCGTCCGAAGCGGAGACCATCCAGGACTTCAAGACCACCGCGGGCACCATCATGGGTACGGCCAGCAACATGTCTCCGGAGCAGGCGCTGGGGACGGAAGTGGATGCGCGCTCCGACATCTTTTCGTTTGGAGTGACGTTGTATGAGATGGCCACCGGCCTGATGCCCTTCGACACCGGGACCCCGGCGGCAACGCTGCTGGCCATCCTGCAAAAAGATCCCACGCCGGTCATCCAAGTCAGACCGGAGATCCCTGCGGAGTTGGCGCGCCTGATCCACCAGTGTCTGGCGAAAGAAAGGACCTTCCGTCCCACCGCCGCCGACCTGAGGGAAGACCTGAAGAAGATCCAGGCCTCGCTGAGCGCCAACAGGGTGGTGGACTCCGGCGTACGCACCGTGCTCCAGCAGGCGGGGATCGGAATGTTGTCCGGAACCCAGCCGCCGGCGGAGCCCTCTGCCGTGGCGCCCCCCGGGACCGCGCCAATCAGCTCCGCGGGCGCGGGCGCAGCCCCCCTCGAGTCACCCGTTTTTGAGCGGCCCGTTCTGGTGAGGCCGGAGGCGGCCGGCCCTCGCGCGCCCAGCGGTTCCCAAGCAAGGAAAGAACTCTATTGGGCCTTCAAGCTAACACGCATGGCAGTTTCTTGGATGACCCTCGCCTGGGCCCTGAGCTTCGTTCTCTATTTCCTCCTCCTGGGCGGGATGCTCCAGCCCAAGAAGCTGGAAGGCACAGCGGTGATGGCTTTCCTGCAGGCGGTGGTGGTGCCACTGGTGTCCTGGGTAAAGAGCGTCATCACCATCCGGCTGGCCTTTAGGAACTGGGACTTCGTGCTCTTGGGCGTGGGCGTGGCTGCGCTCGTTGTCCGCGCTCTGATCCTCATACCCTTCGACCACGCCGAGCGCTGGGCTGCACCCAAGCAAGCTTCACGCCCGGACTGACGCCACTCCCGCCCTCGAAAGCTGCGCACTCGCCCGGCCAGACCTCAGCCTGAGAGTGTTTCCCATGCCTGATCAGAGGATTCGATCCAGCCCGGGGCCGCCAGGAATCGCTAGCCCTTGCGCTGGGCGCGGGTGACTGCGCGCTGGATGGTCTGGTCGAGCGCGGCTTTGGCCTTCTCGTACTCGGCGGCGGAGATCTTCCCCTGGTGACGTTCCGTCTCCAGTTGGAAAAGCTCTTCCTTGAGCGCCTCCAGCAGGACTGCGGAGCGGTCGCGCGCGGCAGGGAAGGCGGCGCCGGGAGTCGCGGAATAACTCGCGGCGGGAGCCGCGGCCACGGCGCCGCGGTTCCACACGAAGAACGCGCCCATGGCCAGCAGCAGCGCCAGCCCGCCGAGGAATTGCCAGCGATACTCGTGCAACGGGTCGGGCGTATCGATGGGCCGGCCCAATCCGCCGCCCGGACCTTGTGTTTCACCGCCGCCTCCCGCCTGCGCTCCGCCCGCGCCCTCAGCCAGCGGCTGGGCTCCTCCGGTTCCCTGGGCCTGAGCCTCGCGCGGCATCACCCCCACGCCCGACAGGTGAAAGCCGGGTTCGGCGCCGGGACTGGCGCTGGTGGCCACCTGCACGTTGGCTCCACCCTCCCCGGGCATGGGCTGGAAAGCGCCTTCCCCGGCATTGGAGCGGAAGCGCATGGCCGGCGGCACCACCACCACCAGGTGCTCGGTGGGCTGCGCCAGGCGCGGCTGGAAGT
>CBRAFF010000121.1:0-5743 GCA_967755155.1 uncultured bacterium | reverse complement strand
CGGCAAGCACGACCTGGTGGAGGAGGTTCTGAGCGAACTGGGGGCTGAGTTCCTGTTCACCGGCGCCCTCATCCAGCCGGGGAGGCCGGTGGTGTTCGGACGCGTGCCACGGAGCGGAGAAACACCCACCCTCCGCCAAAACCAGGCGGAAGGGTGGGGCAACCCCGCGAGCTCTCCGCCAAACCGGGCGGAAGGGTGGGGCAACCCCGCCACGCCGTTCTTCGGCTTGCCGGGGCATCCGGTTTCGACCATGGCCTGCTTCGAACTTTTCGTCCGGCCGGTGCTCGACGCCCTCGGCGGCGCTCCGCCCGCGCCGCTGCAATTCGTGAAGGCGCGGCTGAAGTCCGAGGTCAAGACCCGGACCGGGCTGACGCGCTTCCTGCCCGCCGTGCTCTCGGGCGAGCTCGAAGAGACTGAGGTGGAGATGGTGCGCTGGCAGGGCTCGGGCGACGTGGCCGCGGCGGCGCGGGCGAACTGCTACCTTGTTGTTCCGCCGGAGGCGGAGAAGCTGGCGGCGGGGGAGATGGTTTCGATACTGATGCGGTGAAAACACGATGCCGAAGAAGCTTTCCCATTACGACACACGGGGGCGGGCGAGGATGGTGGACGTCTCCGCCAAGACGCCGACCAAGCGGCAGGCGGAGGCGCGGGCGTTTGTAGTCATGTCGAAGCGGGTGCTGAGGGCGCTGCCGCGGAATCCCAAGGGGAACCCGCTGGAGGTGGCGCGCTTTGCGGGGATCGCGGCGGCCAAGCGCACTCCCGAATTGATCCCCATGTGCCATCCGCTGCCGCTGGCGCACATTGATGTGGAAACGCGGCTGTGCGAGAATGGCGTCTCCATTACCTCAAGAGTAACCAGCACGGCGCGGACGGGAGTGGAGATGGAGGCACTGGTGGCGGCCGCGGTGGCCGCCCTCACCGTCTACGACATGTGCAAGGCATTAGATAAGGGCATCGAAATCCGGGAAATCGTTCTTGAGCGCAAAACCGGTGGCAAGAGCGGGAAGTACGTGCGGAAGAAGTGACTCTCAGGGGCTAAAGCCCCAGATGTACCGGGAGAGATTACGGCACGACTGAAGTCGTGCCCCTCCGAAAGAGGAATGAGGTGGCGGCGCGATTGCTTCGCAAGTCAGGGCTAAAGCCCTGACCTACCGAGCCGTGCCCCTCCGAAAGAATATGCCGGCGAACGTCAAGGTCCTGTTGGCGGACGACAACCCGATGATCCTGGAGATGCTGCGCGGGGCGCTGGCGCCGCTGTGCACCCTGGTGCTGGCCGCGGACGGCGCCGACGCGCTGATGAAGGCCATCGACGAGCCGCCGGACCTGATCGTCTCCGACTACCAGATGTCGGGCATGGACGGGCGGCAGTTGCTGGAAAAGCTGAAAGGGCGCGGCCCCACGGCGCGCACGCCGGTGATCCTGCTGGCCAGCCGCGCCGACATCACCGACAAGCTCAAGGTGCTGCAGGATTCGGTGGAAGACTTCGTGGAGAAGCCCTTCTTCCTGAAGGAAGCCACGGCGCGCATCAAGAAGGTGATCGACAAGATCGCGCTGGAGAAGATGGCGCGCGAGGCGCCGGGCGAGGGCACGGTGCGCGGCAGCCTGGCGCAGATGAACGTGATGGACCTGCTGCAGTCGCTGGAGATGGGGCACAAGACCTGCGCCCTGGTGCTGTCGAACGACGGCGACCGCTGCGAGATGTTCTTCTCCGACGGGCAGATCAACCACGCCATCTACGGCAAGCTGAAGGGCGACGAGGCGGTGTACAAGGTGCTGGCCTGGACCGGGGGGAACTTCCAGATCGATTTCACGGGCAAGAGCGCCGAGCAGACCTGCACCCGCTCCACCCAGGGCCTGCTGATGGAAGGCTTGCGCCTGGTCGACGAGGCCAACCGCGATCAGGAAGAGAACGTTTTGGAAGCATAGCAATCAGCGGTAAGCAATAAGCGATAAGCGAAACCTGGGCGCGCTTTGGCTTGTTGCTTATCGCTTATTGTTTGTAGCAGTTTGGCTTTGAGCATATTGCGCATCGCTGATTGCTGTATGAGGACCCATCGATGAATGCGGCAGTGTTGACGGTGAGCGATTCCGTAGCCCTGGGCTCGCGGGTGGACGCCTCCGGGCCGGCGGTGGTCGAGGCTCTGGAGCGGGCGGGTTTCCGGGTGGCGGCGCGAGAGATCGTGCCCGACGAGCGCCCGGTCATCGAGGCGGCCTTGAAGCGGTTGGCGGCGAAGGCGGAGCTGGTGGTGACCACCGGGGGCACAGGCATAGCGCCGCGCGACGTGACTCCGGAAGCCACGCGGGCGGTCTGCGAGCGCCTAGTGGAGGGAGTGGTGGAGCGCATGCGCAGCGAGGGCGCGCGCAAGACTCCGCTGGCGGCGCTGAGCCGCGGCGTGTGCGGCATCTGCGGTGCGGCGATGGTGCTGAACCTGCCGGGCAGCCCGGCAGCCGCCACCGAGTCCCTGGCCGCGGTCCTCGAGGTCCTGCCCCACGCCCTGGAGCTGTTGCGCGGGAAGACGGAGCACTGAGTTCAGGGGCTAAAGCCCCCAGTCCTTCAGGGTGACGATACGGCACGGCTTAAGCCGTGCCCTCTCGTTTGCCGTGGTTCCCAGGAAAGCAGGTCCCTCGCTGCGCTCAGGATGACATCCGATGAGGGGGTGGGCGGAGGTGGGCATCCCCAAGACTGCGTGCGGATGGCGCGCGGGTGCGCCACGCCGTCCCTGATTCGCGTAAAATGACTATTCTTCCCTCTTGAACACCCTCAAACACATCCTCGGGAGCTACACCGACTACGTCCGCGCCCTGCTGATCCCGCTGGGGCCCTGGGGCATCTTCCTCATCGCCTTCATTGACGCGGCTTTCCTGGGCATCCCCATGGACCCGCTGGTGGCCTACTTCGTGTACCGGCGGCCGGAGCTGTTCTGGCTCTACACCCTGATGGGAGCGGCGGGCTCGGCGCTGGGCAGCGTGGTGGTGTACTACGTGGGACGCAAGGGCGAGGAGGTGCTGCTGGAGAAGCGCATCCCCAAGCAGAAGCTGCAGAGCATCCGGCGGGCCTTCGAGCGCCACGAGTTCCTGGCGCTGATGATCCCGGCCATGCTCCCGCCGCCCACGCCCTTCAAGTTCTTCGTGCTCACCGCCGGAGGCCTGAAGATGCGGCTGGACCACTTCCTGCTGGCCATCTTCGCCGGACGGATGCTGCGCTTCACCATCCTCTCCATGCTCACCATCTTCTTCGGCCCGCAGATCGTGACCCTGACCGCCAGCCTCATCAAACAGCATTTCCCGTGGCTGCTGGCGGCGTTGGCCGTGGGACTGGCGGTGTGGCTCTGGCGACGGCGGCGGGACGCGGCTGTGGAGCCTGGGGCCCGGGCGGAAGAAGGGGAAGAGGCCTAGTCCCATACGGCTTGACGGCAGGCCACGGGCAAGCCACAATCTCTGTCACCTTCGAGGTGCTCATGCTCGCTTACCTGTTCGTGATGCTCTCCATCGCGCTCCGCTTCTTGTCGCTGCCCGTGGCTTTCACCTCGGTGGCCGCTTCCCTGCTCTACTTCGGGGCGCGCCAGCCCCGCCGCCGCATGTGGGTCCCGCTGGTTTTGCTGGTGGCCGCGGACCTGGTCCTGACCAAGCTGGTCTATGGCTATCCGCTCTCCGCCGACCACCTGGTCACCTGGGCCTGGTATGCGGCGATGGTACTGCTGGGCACCAAGCTGAAAGACAATTCCGGCTCGCTGCGCGTGGGAGGCGCAGCGCTGGTGGCCTCCGTCTCCTTCTTCGTGTTGAGCAACTTCGCGGTGTGGATGGTGTGGCCGACGTACCCCAAGACCCTGGCGGGCCTGGCCGCCTGCTACGTGGCGGCGCTTCCCTTCTTCCGCCACTCGCTGGCCGGTGACCTGTTCTTTACCGCGGTCTTCTTCAGCCTGGGGGCGCTGCTGGAGGGGATGCGCGCGCCAGCGGCCGAGAAGCGCGCCGTCTAGCGCACGGGCGAGTCGCCCGTGCCTACACAATCTCAATCCAGGTTGTCGCGCTGGGTGAAGCGGCCGAAGCGGGCCGCGATGACGCGCAACTGCTCATTCAACTCCACGGAAGCGTTGAGCACGCGCGAGCGGCGCTCAGGATAGTCGTAGCGCAGGTCGAAGAAGCGCACCAGGTAGCGGGCCTCGCCCGAGTCGCGCTGCTCCACCTCGAGCACAGGATACTGCGCCCAGTCCAGGTACACCCGTCCCAGGTAGGACTTCTTGGCGGCGAGGGAGGCCGGGGTCTCCTCCGGCTTGTAGCGGACGCGGGCGCGGCCCCGGGGATCGACCTCCGGGGTGAGCGAATCCACGTGCATGGTCTCGAAGGTGTCCTCGGTTTCGACCACGGCGTACCAAGTGAAGGGATCGATGTTGTAGGGATAGGCGGAGACGCGGATGGGCTCGGCGCCGTGGTAGAGGCGGGCCTCGAGGGCGGCGACGGCGCGGCGATGCTGGAAGTCGCGCAGCCCCCAGAGGAGGAGCATGCACGACAGGGCGAAGATGGCGCCGCCGCGTCCGCGCAGGCCGGTGCGTCGCGCGCCCACTTCCTCCTGGATGAGGCGGAAGAGCGAAGGCGCGATGAGACCGGAGAGCAGCGCCAGCAGCAGCAACGGTTCGACGATGGAGACGATATCCCAGGAGAACCAGCGGGGATAGAACGGCGCCAGGGGGCGCACGCCGTAGTTGTTGGTGAAGTCGAGCAGGATGTGGCTGAGCGCGCCCAGGCAGGCGTAGGCGAAGAGCACGCCCCAGCGCGGCGGGGTCTTGCGGGGGCGTCCCCAGCGCTCGAGCAGCCGGTTCACCACCCAGACCATGCCCAGCGCCAGCGCCGCCATCGCCGGCACCCCCAGGAAGGTGTGGGTGATGCCGCGGTGATGGGCGAAGCCGAAGACCGGGCCGCCGAAGTAAGCGAGGAAGTCGATGTCCGAGAACTCCGCGGAGACGACCAGGGTGAGGGTGGCGAGCGAAGTTTTGCGGTTCAGGCCGGCGCGGCTCATGCAGGCGCCGGTGAGCATGTGGGTGAGCGGGTCCAAGGGTCAGCGTCCTCGCGGCACAAGCAGTGTAAAGGCATTGGGCAGCATGGAAAAGCGGGCGGGCAGCGTGCCCAGCAATTCTCCGTCGGCCTCGGCAAAGACTCGCGCGGGCTTCTGCTGGGATGCGCCCGGAGCGGGTTCGAGAGGCCGGCAGGTGATCTCGGTGGCGTACACCAGCTCCACGCCCGGGACCTTCCACTGGATGCCGGTCATGGCGCCGGAAAGATGCGCGAGGTAACGGAGGCGCACCGGCGGCCGGAAGAGGATGACGCGCATGTCGTTGCGGGTGAGGGCGGCGCCGGGGGCCACGCGCCGCAGAGGGAAGGGGAAATCGCTGACGCGCGCCGCCAGCATCTCCGCTACCACCTGGCGGCGGCGCTCGCCGCTGGCCGCGTCCACGAACTCGACCTCGAAGGGAGCAAAGCGCGCCGTGGCCCAGGAGAGTCCGGCCTGGAGGGCGTAGGCGGCCATGCCGTAGCGCTCCTTCCATCCCGCGGCCATGGCATAGACCAGCAGGGCGTTGGGCCCGGTGCCGGCCATCACGGTGAAGAAGCGCGAGGTGGGCCGGCCCTGAAAATCCTGACATTCCATCTTGCCGGCGGCCAGGCGCCGGGGCTCGGCTGCGACCTGCATCTGGGCCGCCTTGGCGGGGTGGTTGGGAATGCCGAGGTCGAGCGCCAGGGCGTTGCCCGT
>CBRAFF010000120.1:0-5761 GCA_967755155.1 uncultured bacterium | reverse complement strand
AGTCAGTCTCAGCCGCGGCCGGAAGGCTTTTGTCGGGCGGCGCCGCGGCGCTCGGGCTGGCGGCGGGGGGAGGCGGCGCCGATGCGGTGCAGGCGCATGAAGTTGGTGGAGCCGGAGGACTGGCTGGTGCCGGCGACCACGGCGATGACGTCGCCGGGCTCGACCACCTTGCCCTCAAGCAGCGTGGTCTCGGCGGCGCGCACCATGTCATCGGAAGAAGGAGCATGCTTGCAGGCGAGCGGCCGCACTCCCCACAGCAGGTTCATGCGATTGCGCACCTCGGGCACGGCGCTGAAGGCGTAGATGCGGGCCTGGGGGCGGTACTTGGAGATGAGGCGGGCGGTGGTGCCGGTCTCGGTGAAGACGGCGATGGCGCGCATGTCGAGGTCCTGGGCGGCGTGGGCGACGGATTCGCAGATGGTCTCGGAGATGGAAAGCTGCGAGCCGTCGCGCCGGCGGCGGGGCACTCCGGTCTGCATGTGGTCCTCGGCCTCGGCGACGATGCGAGACATGATGGCCACGGCTTCGCGGGGATACTTGCCGGCGGCGGTCTCGGCGGAGAGCATGAGGGCGTCGGTGCCGTCGAAGACGGCGTTGGCCACGTCGGAAGCCTCGGCGCGCGTGGGCCGCGGGTTCTCGATCATGGATTCCAGCATCTGGGTGGCGGTGATGACCGGCTTGCGCCACTCGGCGGCGCGGCGGATGACGTGCTTCTGGATGATGGGGACTTTTTCCGGCGCCACTTCGACGCCCAGGTCGCCGCGGGCCACCATGACGCCATCGGCGACGTCGAAGATCTCTTCCAGGTGCTCGATGGCCTGGGGCTTCTCCAGCTTGGCGATGACGGGGACGTGGGCGTGGCGGGCGGCGATCAAGCGCTTGGCCTCGCGCACGTCCTCGGCGGTGCGCACGAAGGAGACGGCCACCAGGTCCACGCCGTGCTTCAGGCCGAACTCCAGGTCTTCCTGATCTTTTTCCGTGATGGCGGGGACGCGCACCAGGGTGCCGGGCAGGTTGATGCCCTTGTGCTCGCCCAGCAGGCCGCCGTTGATGACCTCGCATTCCAGGTCGTCGCCGCGGATGGCGAGGACGCGCAACTCGATGAGGCCGTCGGCCAGCAGGACGCGCGACCCGGGCTCCACTTCGCGCGCCAGCTCGGAAAAGGTGGTGGCGATGAGGGAGGCGGTGCCGGGGACGTCGCGCGGGGTGATGGTGAGTTCCGAGCCGGCCTTGAGCGCCACCGGGGTGCGGTACTTCAGGCGTCCGGTGCGGATCTTGGGCCCGGAGAGGTCCTGGAGGATGCCCAGGGAGCGGCCTTCGCGCTCGGCGACGCGGCGCAGGCGCTCGATGCGGCGGGCGTGGTCCTCGTGGGTGCCGTGGGAAAAGTTCAGCCGGGCTACGTCCATGCCGCTGCGTACCAGGTCGCGGAGCACGGCTTCCGAACTGCTGGAGGGCCCGATGGTGCAAACGATCTTGGCTTTTCGCGTCATGGCGCCACCACCTCCCGGTGGAAGAACGTCCGGTCGCCGAGCGGCTCGCGGCTGGCGTGGGGATGGAGCAGGGCGTTGAACTCGGCTCCCACCAGAACGATGATGGAAAGAATGTACATCCAGACGAGCAAGGCGATGGCGGTGCCCAGGGAGCCGTAGATGAGGTTGTAGGTGGCCACCGTCTTCACGTACCAGGCGAAGACCACGGTGGCGGCGAACCACAGCCCGGTGGCCACGCAGGCGCCGGGCAGCACGCGATGCCAGGGCTGGGTCCGGGGCAGGCCGTGATGGTAGATGAGGGCGATGACGGCGATGCTGGTGAGGGTGGCGATGGCCCAGCGCCCCAGGGTCCACAGGAAGAAGATGAAGGGCCCGATCTCCCGCCAACTGTGCAGGGAGAGCCAGGTCTCAAACTGATTGCCGAAGGCCACCAGCAGCGTGGAGAACGTCATGGGCAGGAAGGAGAGGACGACAAGGAAGAGGGCGACGGCGCGTTCCTTCCACATACCCCAGGTCTTCGAGAGGCGATAGGCGCGGCGGAATCCGTCCATCCAGGAGATCATGACGCCGGAGGCGGCGAGCAGGGTGATGATGGAAGCGGAGATGAGCAGGCGCGTAGGCCGCTGCTGTCCGGTGTGGAAGTAGGCGATGGCCTCGGAGGCGGGCCCCGGGGGCAGCACGGCGCCCACCGCGGCGGCCACTTCGCGGATGAGGACCTGGGTCTGGCTGGAGTAGGAGAGGGCGCTGGCCACCACCAGCAGCGCGGGGAACAGGGTGAGGACGGAAGAGTAGGCAGCGGCCTTGGCGATGGCGAAGCAGTCGTCCTCGAAGGCGCGCCAGCAGGCGCGGCGCAGCAGCGAGACGAAGCGGAGCAGGGGCGCCATGCGCTGTTATCGCTCCTTTCGGAGGGATGCGCGGCGGGAAAGGCCGCGCTCCCACAGTCCGGACCCAGGCATCACTCGGCGGCGACTTCCTCGCTCTCGCCTTCGTTCTCGCCTTCCTGGCGCATGAGCTCGAGCTGGCGCTCGGCCTCCTCGTAGGCGGCGGAGACTTCCTCCTGCACCTTGGCGGCGGCTTCTTCCAGCTCGGGCGCCAGCCGCACGTTGCGGTAGTACTCCATGCCGGTGCCGGCGGGGATGAGGCGGCCCATGATGACGTTCTCCTTGAGGCCGCGCAGGTGGTCCACCGAGCCCTGGATGGAGGCTTCGGTGAGCACGCGCGTGGTCTCCTGGAAGGAGGCGGCGGAGATGAAGGAGTCGGTGGAGAGCGAGGCCTTGGTGATGCCCAGCAGCAGCGGCCGGCCGGTGGCCGGCTTGCCGCCGTTCATGATGACGCGCTCGTTCTCCTCGCGGAAGCGGAACTTGTCCAACTGCTGCTCCAGCAGGAACTGGGTGTCGCCCACGTCCTCGATCTTCACCCAGCGCATCATCTGGCGCACGATGACTTCGATGTGCTTGTCGGAGATGTTGACGCCCTGCAGGCGGTAGACCTCCTGGATCTCGTTGACCAGGTAGGCCTGCAGCTCCTTCTCGCCCAGCACGGCCAGGATGTCGTGAGGGTTGAGGGGGCCGTCCATGAGGGGCTCGCCGGCTTTCACGCGCTCGCCCTCCTGCACGTTGACGTGGACGCCGCGGGGCACCAGGTACTCCTTCTCGGTGCCGTTGTCGGCGGTGACGAAGATCTTGCGCTGGCCCTTGGAGATCTCGCCGAACTTCACCAGGCCGTCGATCTCGCTGATGATGGCGGTCTCGCGCGGCTTGCGGGCCTCGAACAGCTCCACCACGCGGGGCAGGCCGCCGGTGATGTCCTTGGTCTTGGTGGTCTCGCGCGGGATCTTGGCCAGCACGTCGCCCGGGTGCACGGTGTCGGAATCCGACACCATGAGGTGGGCGCGCGAAGGCATGAGGTAGCGCTTGCTGCTCTTGCCCTTGATGATGAGCGCGGGCTGCCGCTTCTCGTCGGGAGAGTCGGTCACCACGTGGCGGGAGAGGCCGGTGACCTCGTCCACCTGCTCGTGCAGGGTCAGGCCTTCCTGCAGGTCCTTGAACTGCACCGTGCCGCCGATCTCGGTGAGGATGGCGAAGGTGTAGGGGTCCCACTCCACCAGGGGCTGGCCCAGGGTGACTTCCTGGCCGTCCTCCACGCGGAGCTTGGCGCCGTAGACCACAGCGTAGCGCTCCTTCTCGCGCCCCTTCTCGTCCACCAGGGCGATGGACATGTTGCGGTTCATCACTACCAGGCCGCCTTCCTTGCTGCGCACGGTCTGGGGATTGATGAAGCGCACCGCGCCGTTGCTCTTGGCTTCCAAGCGCGACTGCTCGGAGACGCGGGAGGCGGTGCCGCCGATGTGGAAGGTGCGCATAGTGAGCTGGGTGCCGGGCTCGCCGATGGACTGGGCGGCGATGACGCCGGTGGCTTCGCCCAGCTCCACCATGCGGCCCGAGGCCAGGTTGCGGCCGTAGCACTGGATGCAGACGCCGCGCTTGGACTCGCAGGTGAGCACGGAGCGGATCTTCACCCGCTCGATGCCGGCGGCCTGGATGGCCGAGGCCAGGTCCTCGGTGATCTCCTGGTTGATGTCCACGATGACGTTGCCTTCGTAGTCCTTGATCTTCTCCAGGGAGACGCGGCCCACGATGCGGTCGCGCAGGGGCTCGATGATCTCGCCCGATTCCACGATGGAGCCCACGAAGATGCCGTCCACGGTGCCGCAATCCTGCTCGCTGACGATGACGTCCTGGGCCACGTCCACCAGGCGGCGGGTGAGGTAGCCGGAGTCGGCGGTCTTGAGCGCGGTATCCGCCAGGCCCTTGCGCGCGCCGTGGGTGGAAATGAAGTACTGCAGCACGGTCAAGCCTTCGCGGAAGTTGGCGGTGATGGGGGTCTCGATGATCTCGCCCGAGGGCTTGGCCATCAGGCCGCGCATGCCGGAGAGCTGGCGGATCTGCTGCTTGGAGCCGCGGGCGCCGGAATCGGCCATGACGTAGATGGGGTTGAGGTGCCCGGTCTTGTCCTGCTCCTGCAGCACGCTGAACATCTCGTCGGCCACCTTCTCGGTGATGGACGACCAGATCTCGATGACCTTGTTATAGCGCTCGCCGTCGGTGATGGCGCCGTCCAGGTACTGCTGTTGCACGCTGATGACCTGCTTCTCCGCGTCCTTCACCAGCGAGTACTTGTGCGCGGGGATGACCATGTCGTCGATGCCGATGGAAAGTCCGGCGCGGGTGGCGTAGAGGAAACCCAGGTCCTTGACGCCGTCCAGCATCTTGACCGTGGTCTCCAGGCCGAAGCGCAGGTAGCAGTAGTTCACCAACTGTCCCACGCCCTTCTTCTTGAGCAGGCCGTTGATGAAGGGCATGCCCTCGGGCAGGTGGTCGTTCAGGATGACGCGGCCCACGGTGGTCGAGATGTACTGCCGCTCGAACTTGACGGGCTCGGTGTGCAGGATGTCCTGGTCATCGTAGGCGGTGGTCAGGTCCATGACCTCGCCCGAGTAGCGCAGGCGGATGGGGGTGAGGGTTTCGACCTCGCCGGCTTCCCGCGCCAGCAGCACTTCATCCAGGTTGGCGAAGGCGCGGCCCTCGCCCTTGGCGCCGGGCTTGGACTTGGTGAGGTAGTACACGCCCAGCACCATGTCCTGCGTGGGCACGGTGATGGGATGCCCGGAGGCGGGCGAGAGGATGTTGTGCGAGGAAAGCATGAGCACGCTGGCCTCGATCTGCGCCTCGGGGGAGAGCGGGATGTGCACGGCCATCTGGTCGCCGTCGAAATCGGCGTTGAAGGCGGTGCAGACCAGGGGATGGATCTTGATGGCCTTGCCTTCCACCAGCACCGGCTCAAAGGCCTGGATGCCCAGGCGGTGGAGCGTGGGGGCGCGGTTCAACATCACCGGGTGGTCCTTGATGACCTCTTCCAGGATGTCCCAGACGATGGGCTCCTGCTGCTCCACCATCTCCTTGGCCTGCTTGATGGTGGTGCACTGGCCGGTCTGCTCCAGGCGGTGATAGATGAAGGGCTTGAAGAGCTCGAGGGCCATCTTCTTGGGCAGGCCGCACTGGTGCAGCTTGAGTTCGGGGCCGACGACGATGACCGAGCGGCCGGAGTAATCCACGCGCTTGCCCAGCAGGTTCTGGCGGAAGCGGCCCTGCTTGCCCTTGAGAGTGTCAGAGAGCGACTTGAGGGGGCGGTTGTTGGCGCCGCGCAGCACGCGGCCGCGGCGGCCGTTGTCGAACAGGGCGTCCACCGCCTCCTGCAGCATGCGCTTCTCG